>JAZRWV010000065.1:0-7275 GCA_045599925.1 Myxococcota bacterium | reverse complement strand
GTAATTGCGGCGCATATTATTTTTTTAGGCTGATACTGGGCGCTACACCGTGTAGCATCTAGTATTTGCCTCAAATTCGAAAAAAAGAACAGCATTTTTTGAATTCCCCTGTTTTTTTCCTCCCCCCGGCTGAATAGTTACTGTTAAATTCATTTTATTCAGAAAATTATTGACATACGAAGCAAGTTTACTCATAATACCTGCCTGTCACGCCGGGGTGGCGGAACTGGTAGACGCATCAGACTCAAAATCTGACGGGGGCAACTCCATATCGGTTCGATTCCGATCCTCGGTATCTCAAAAGGCGCGCATTCAAATGCGTGCCTTTTTTTTTGCATTGCGATGGCCCGATTTTCTCATTACACTCCCATAAATGACTTGTGTCGTTGTTTTTGAAAACTTTTGAAAAGGAGCGTCAAAATGAAAAAATCCATATCCATCCTTATTGCCTCAATGTTTGTCTGCCTGTTCTGCACATCCGCATTCGCTGACGGCAGATGCTATTCAGACTCCGACTGCGGAAACGGTGTTTCATGCAATTCCGGCATCTGTGCAACTGCACTTGGCGGCAGATGCTATTCAGACTCCGACTGCGGCCCAGGCGTTTCCTGCAACTCCGGAAGCTGTGCAACCGCACCGGATGGCAGATGCTATTCAGACTCCGACTGCGGCGGCGGAAGCTGCAACTCCGGTAAATGCGCAAATGGCGGCGGCAGATGCTATTCAGACTCCGACTGCGGAAACGGTGTTTCATGCAATTCCGGCACCTGCGCAACTGCACTTGGCGGCAGATGCTATTCAGACTCCGACTGCGGTTCAGGCGTCGCCTGCAATTCTGGTAAATGCGCAACCGCTCCGGAAGGAAAATGCTATTCAGACTCCGACTGCGGCGGCGGAAGCTGCAACTCCGGTAAATGCGCAAATTAATATATATTTCATTCTTTTTGGGACTGCGCGCCTATGCAAAAATGCATACGGCGCGCTTTTTTTCGGCCCATGCGCCCGTCTGGCGCATACGGCCTTTTGCGCTCGGCTATCGGCATGCCGAATACGCCTCGCGATTTCAAATACTCAGGAATCGGCACAAGCCCCAGCAACACACAACTGTCCATCAACACAACGCTTATAGTTTTTGCAGCTGTCATCCGCACCACAAAAAATATTATCCGTTTTGGGATCAACACACAGCTCGTCACAACTGACCATGGGCGGCAGACATGAATCTATACATTCGGAATCTTCATCAACACCGGAACAAAACCATTTAACCCCGGTCTGATTGACGCCACACTGCGCACAATACATTCCGCAGCACAGAGAATATCGAACACAGACGCCGCTGTCCAATCGATAGGTATCTGAACATTTGGTCGCCACACATCGATAATCTTCAGAACATACCCCATCCACCCAGCCTGCGGTTTCACAGTTATCCCGCAATGGCCCACAGTGCTCAGTCGTATCCGCTTCGCAGTAATGGTGCTCCTTCCCTCTCTCGTCTTCAGTCATATTGTCATCATTCAGTATATGGGTTCGTTTGGGACAATCCGAAGCACAGAAAACATCTTCGCCGGGAATGACAATGCAAAATGGCTGAAGTTCCGGACACCTCTCGTTTTCAAAATAAGCTGCATCCATTCCGCAATCATCACGATAACATTTGTTGTCACCATCCTGTATATAGAGGACTCCTGGGCATTCTTCTCCATAACCAATCGGGTCTTCCAGGTTGCAGCCAACCAATAAAGACATACACATAACAACGGTAATAATGCCTATTTTCTGTATACTCATGATTACGCCTTCTGGTGCATGATCACAGTTCCTGTGCCAGTCATTCTCCTGATTCCTTTATTTACAGTTCGGAATCCCACTGGACGAACTCCCGGTCAAATTTATAATATAGGATGCACAAACATACCCACTGTGTGTGCCGGTTACCCCCGTATTTCCTGTAATATAGAACCATCCATCACTACATGCCGAACTTGAATTTGCCACATAATTAGTAATGGTGACTTGCGCCTTGTTAGCAACACCATTACTGCTTCCTGATGGATTATCAGCCAGCGGAGAATCTGGTCTTGCTTCTTTTCTCACATTAATCCCATTTGTGGCGTTTACAGTACCGGTGACAGGCAGTATCAGGAAAGCAGACAAACTGATATTTTCAATTCCGTTATTTTTAATGGCATAATGATCACTGAACTTTCCATAAACATAATGGATAGAATGATTTTGGGATGTTTTCATCCCCTTGACGCTGCTCGCTCCAATACATTTTTCGCTGCATTTAAGATAGTTGCTTTTGCACGACCAGCCGCACTTGTTATTTTGGCAGCTGGCGTTCGCATTACTGGGAGCCTCGTCAATGCAGTTTTCACTAGGTTCCCATTTATTACCATGACACGTCTGAACACTGGTGCCGCTGCACCGTACAGCGCCTTCATTACAAACATGCTTAACACAGGTTGAGCCAATCTTGTCATACCCGGAATTGCAATTAATTGAACACTTGTCCCCGGTACAGACAGCAGTGCCATTATCAGGCTTAGGACATGCCTTCGGATCCCACTTATTACCATGACATGTCTCAATATTGGTGCCGCTGCACCGTACTTCACCTTCATTGCAAACATGCAGCTCACAGCCTGGTCCAATCTTGTCATATCCGGAATTGCAACCAAATGAGCAAGTACCATTGTTACAAACAGGAGTTCCATTCTTGGGGGCACCACATGTTTCCGAATCAACCCACGCATTATTCTGACAACTCTGAGACACGATGCCGTTACACTGTTTTTCCCCCGTATTACAAACATGCACCACACATCCTTTACCATCTCTGTCATATCCGGGTTTGCACTCAAATGTACACGCCCCATCAGAACAGCCATTGTTGGCATTTTCTACATAACATTTGTTGCCACACTCACTGCAATTGTCAGCCGACGTCATCAAATCTGCACAAGTACCGGCACAATCCGTATATCCAGAATTACATTCATAGCCGCAGACTGCATCCTGACATGTGGGCGACGCATTAGCGATATCGGTCGTACACGTATCCTGGGATATCCACTCATTATCCTTACAAATTTGCGGTGTAAGTCCATCGCATTTCACAGCACCAGTCGAACATACAAATGGAACACATGCGGTTTCATCTTTATTCAGAACATACCCGGAATCACAAATAATAATGCACTTTCCATTTTCACAACGATTCTCTGCATTCTCTGCATTGCATGAAATATCGCAACGACCACAATGTTCGACGTCTGTCATTAAATTATAACAAAGCTTATCCTCACACATGGAATAATTATCCGTGCAACGATAATCACATCCATTGTTCTCATCACAGACAGGTTCTGCATTGTCCACAGCCGTCGTACATGTTTCTATTTTTGTCCACTCATCTTCAACGCACTGCATATAATCGAGTTTATTGCACATGTAAGCCTGATCTTTGCAATTGCGCAGCTGGCAATCATGCCCCTTCTCCACATACCCCTCATGACAATCTATACGGCATTTCCCGTCCACGCACGAGTTCACAGCATTTGCGGCATCGCACTTCTCATTGCACGAACCACAGTGATTGACTGACTGACTGAAGTTGTAGCAGGACCCACCGCAAATTTCGTAACCGTCCCTGCACTTGCATGTGCCGTTATCGCAAACTTCATTCACCTCACATTTAGTATTACCGCATACATCGATCGGCTCCACACACTCATTGTCAAACGGGATAAGCCCATCAGCACACGTTTCCAGCTCACAACGTCCATTCTCACATTTACCCGACACCCAGCCGTGGATAAGTTTTTCACACGAATAGCTTTCATCTCCGCAGGCTACGACTGAATCTTCTACACACTGTCTTGTTCCGTCCACTGTCTCCAAATGATAACCTGGCAAACAGATTTCGGAAACACACCGGCCTGCATCACATTTTCCCTCAACCCAGCCTGGCATCTCACTGCATTTAATGCCGCAGTCTCCGCAGTTGTCGATGCTGGTCATCAGATCAATACATTTTCCCCCATCCTCACAGATCACCAGGTTTTCGTCCAGACAGACACATTCCCCACTTCGACAGCTCTGCTCTTTGTCACACTGATGAATACTACAATCCGTGGAACCGCAGTAAGTATCGCTCGTCATTGGATCAATACATGTACCGGCACACTCAAACTCATTGTCTTTACACGAATCTGTGCATACAGCCGAAACATCCATTCCGGAACAGACTTTATGGCTTATGCGAGTACAATCCTGACAAAATTGGCCACAGCATTGAGCTTTTGTCAGACAATTATTCCCAGTAAAATAGAATGTATCCTGACATCGGGTGGCTTCACATTCATGGCGAGCATTGCAAACAGCGTCAATCCATCCCTCGTGTGTACTGCCATCCAAACAATTCACTTCCTCATCACCGCATTTGGTCTTGGAATCGGGTGCACATTCAGCTCCATACTTTTCGGACGGAACCACCTTGTGATATTTTGGGGGGCACTGGCTGTCGCAATAAAACATCCCTTCACTGTCTTTAATGCACACGGGGGCGACCATCGGACACTTCTTATTATTAAAGAAGTCGTCATAAGTATTGCATTTCCCGAACACACATTTACCTTCCGAGGTTACCACATAGGTCGCATCACAATCTGAACCGAATTCCAGTATGTCCGCGAGGGAACAACCGCAACACATCAGCCCACAAATCAAGAGTTTACTTATTGTTGAATGACGCATTTGCTCTTATCCCCTTTCGAAAATCGACTTATTTTCCCGTCAAATTTTATTCATCACCGCATCATTACTACACTTGCGTTCGCATAAATATAGCACATTGTCAGCGACTATCTACTATTAATCGCAAACAAGGATACTGCGATCATTTGCGCGGGCGTATGCGCGCAGGAAACATGCCAGGACACGCACATCTTTACACTACCGAGCAATAGCCCGCGCGAGGCGGCCGTACGAAGAAGGCCGACCAGCAAGGCGTATCGGCGCAGCCGACAGCCGCGCCCATCCAAATCACTACCAGGCAACATCAACGATATCCGCTTTATCCGTAAATAATTCACGATTATCGCCATCCGCCCATGCTATCGAACCATCCGCACCCACGCGAACTGGCTTGTAGGTCACCACAGTCTGGGAGGGCAGCTCAATCTCCAGTTCAGACGTCGTCTTTGGCGCATTTGCAGGATTCCAGTTCCCCAATTCGGGTGCTGAACCTGTTATCGCATAAGTATTTCCATCATTCGGCACTCGGAACGTTATTTTACGCGGTGACGAATCGATGAGAGGCTTCACTGCATTCGAATTAACAAGAATCTGCACCGTATTCGGACGAACATTCGCCATCGCAGTGATCATTCGACGCGACTCGGCATCACGCCATTTCCCAGCTGGAAGCAAATAACTCTTCGCCTCAGCCGTCTGGTTGATCATAATCAGCGCCTGCTTCTCGCCCAATTCTCGCGCAAACACGACAAATCCCGGCTGATAATGAATTGTCGAGGTCGCCCCCTTGGCAAACACAGGATTCGTCGCTCTCATGCGAAGCGCACTCTGAATCAGCGGATAAAGTTCCGCGCGATTGAAGTCCATATCGCCGCGATTATCCGGCTCTTTTTCACCAGATAGCGGCACTTCAGTCCCATAATAAATACTCGGAATGCCGCGCCACGAAAGCATCACGCGAAGTGCACGTCCCATCGCATCCGAATCGTCATGACAAAGCGAAATAAATCGCGGCATGTCGTGATTATCGATAAATGTCACCATGTTATTCGCATTCGAATACTGGCGATCATTCGTCACTATACTTGCCAGTCCCGCAAGAGACTTGTGCTCACAAAAAACATCGCGCAGCGCAAACGATAGCGGGAAATCAAACATCTGCGTGAATTTTCCGTTCTTTTGTATTTCGTCGACTTTCTTCGGATCGCCATCAAAATACTCGCCAATCAGCATGATATCCTTCTTGCCCGATTTGAGTTCCTGATTAAATCGAGACCAGAACGAAATATCGACATGCTTGACGGCATCGAGTCGGAAACCCGCAACATTCGGCATGGCCAACCATTTCCATGCAGCATTGGTGATATATGCATAAACGGCGGGATTGGACTGATCGAGGTCCGGAAGGCCATGAACCTGTCGATTTACCAGCTGTTCCAGGTCATTCCAGTCTTCTATCGTCTGTGCAGGATGAAACCATGTCGGATTGTTTTCGACGAGCGGCGAACCGTAACCAACGTGATTGACGACAAAATCCAGAATCAGCTCAATGTGGTGCTCTTTGGCATCTCTGGCGAGGCTTTTCAGATCCTCTTCTGTTCCAAAATACGGATCCAGTTTGCTGAGATCGTAGGTCCAGTAGCCATGAAATGCACCATTACCAAAGAATTTTTCATGCGCCGTCATAAAAATCGGTGAAAGCCAGATTTTCGTAATGCCCATCGACTCCAGCCACGGAAGCTTTTGTCTAATACCCTCGATATCCCCACCGTGCCAGCCAGCCTTATCAAACAAATCGACCTCGCCATTATCCTGCGCATTAAAAAAGCGATCGACGAGAATAAAATATATAGCTTCTGCTGGTGATGCTTCCAATGGATGCGTTGATGGCGGCAGAGGCGGCGCAACTTTGTCGTTTTTGGCCTGCGGTGAATCGGATTTGCCATCTGGTGCAGATACGGCCTGCTCATTCGTAACTGGCGCATTGGCTTGTACTTCTGAATCAGACTGACTGTTTTCTGCCGAATCAGAAGCCGCTTCTGATGCAACTGAATCACCATTTTGTGGTGCCTGCGTTTGAGATGCACACCCCAAAACAACAAACAAACCAACAGAAAGAACAAGAAGAAATAATGAAATCAGATTAACGCATTTCATAACAGTTCAGACTCCATATCCAACGGACATACTTCCAAACTTAATTGCACAACATCAGGTTTATAGCAAAATGTCGATATTCTGTATCAAAAATATGTACTCAGCAGGTTATACTCAGCCAAGGTAAATCTATATTCAGCATAAATTCAGGCACAGCCCAGGGAAACTCTGAATAAAGATTAATAGCTTTATTTTTCTGGGGCTTTGCCTCTTTCCTCAGTTCGCAATATGAAATGAACTTCGTTTCCCGAGCCGCCTCACCTCCTTGTCACTTCGTGACGTTCCTCCTCTCCATTATGGCGAGGAGGAATTTAAGGTAACATTTCATTTGCTCACTGGGCTCTGCAAAGCTAA
>JAZRWV010000064.1:0-8513 GCA_045599925.1 Myxococcota bacterium | reverse complement strand
GCTTCAGTACGAACAACTCGGCGAAGTTCATCCAGAGCCTTATACGTTTCGCTGTTCACCAAATCCTCATGGGATATGGCTTCAAATTCTTCCGAATTCAGTTCACCATCAAAATATGACTGAATCATCAGCGAATTAATGTTTGTCTGGCGTTTTTTTTCATCCATGGCTGCCTCCATCTGCAAAATATCGCGTTGTGAAACAACACGCAATCTGTATTATAACGCAACTTACGTTTTGTTATTCATCAGAATACGCATTTTTTATGCATTGCATGCATTCCCCCATTACATCAAATTAAGCCGCGCCTAATGGCGCGGAAAAAATAGTGGGGAAAAAGCTGGATCCCATTGTAGCACCTAATAGCACACTCGAAGGCTATTCATATCAAACGCCTACAGCTCGGCTGTTGCATGCAACACTACATCATTGAATTAACCATGCAAAACCACGCGGACCGTTTTCAAATCCGTTCCCACGCCAAGAGGCCCAAGTGCATCATCATTCACAAAAGCTTCAAACTCATCAGCCATCAGACGATAATGCTGTAAGGCCTGTTTAAATGCTGATTTCAAACGTGTTAGACGAATCTTTCGATGATTTATTGAAAACAAAATAACTGCACCAGGAGCCGCTACATGCAAACACCCATCCACGAGCTGCTCCAATGCTTCATCCAGACTGAAAATAGTCTTGCCGGATCGACCAAAACTCGGTGGATCACAAATAATTGTATCGAATCGCGTTCCATTCTGGGCACATCGCACCAGATACTTTTGCGCATCCTCTGTAATAAAACGATGTCCATCAACCGCAACATGATTGAGTTCAAAATTCTCACGTCCACGACGCAATGCAGCCCCTGCAGCATCAATGCTTGTCGTATCCGTCACACTCGCCGATTTTGCAGCACATACAGAAAATGCGCACGTATAGGCAAAAAGATTCAGCACACGACCTTTGGCGTGTTCTCTCACCCATGCACGATTTTCGCGCTGATCCAGGTAAAGCCCCGTCGCATTTCCACTCAAATCAAAGTGATAAAGAATCCCATTTTCTTCGGCATCAAACGGTTCCGGCAATGCATCCAATGCTTTGACAAAACCTTTGCAGGGATGCAATTTTGCCGGAGATTCATGAACTCGGTAACAATAGTGCCCACAATTAAATGTCTTTTGAGCAATTTCGATAAGTTTGGCGAGGTTTCCCAACGTCCAAACAGAAACATCATCGGGTTCGAGATGGCGTATGAGCAGTGTATCGGCCAATTTTTCAAGGATGAGCTCCGGAATACCACTATGCTGAGGTGAGGCTATCCGAATTGCTTCCCGATGAGAAAGATCGCTACATTTTGTGCGAATATTGCGGAAAATCTGCCCCAAAATGAATTCCAATGTCGGACGGTTGAGAATATCCGGCAAAGGGGCTTCAAATGTCGGAAGATTGGGTTCAGAAATCAGCCTGAGTTTATGCGCGTGAAGACAAAGTCTTGGACAAAGTTCACCACCGCCATAGAGTTCATCCCCGAGAATCGGACATCCGGCAAGAGCACACTGCACGCGAAGCTGATGCGTCATTCCCGTCAGAAGATCGAGTTCGAGAAGGGTGAATGGACCAAACGTTTTCACGACACGAAAACGCGACTTGCACAGCTTTCCGGATGCATCTTCCGCTGTCAGACCATTTCTATGAACAAGCCGATGGGCCCACTCCCCCGAATCAGAAACAGTTTTTCCGCACACAAGCGCACGATAAGTTTTTCGAACATTTCGGAGTTCAAATGCACTTGCAAGGCGCTTTGCGCCTTGTTCTGTCTTGGAAAATACGATGACACCGCTCGTCGCCGCATCAAGCCGCTGATGAACCCCTAATTTTGTCGATTTTTCAGCAGAAAGCAGTTCCACAAATCCCATTTCTCCCGGCGCATTCGCATGCGTCGGGATTCCGACTGGCTTTACTGCTGCGATAATATGATCATCCTCAAACAGTATTTGTACTGGCATTCCTTAAAAATCCTCGAAGTTTTCACCGATATCAACTGCGGCTTCTTCACCACGGAGGAGATCTGTGTTGTCGAGCGCGGATATGTCACAGGGCTTCCAGTTCGAAAGATGGTCATCGAGATCCTTTTCCCGATACTGAACAGGCCGATACCCTCGATGGATCAGCTGCTGAAGAAATCTTGAGAAAAGCGATTCCACGCTCACTTCGTCAAAGACTTTAAAGTGAATGATCGGCTGGTATACAGTGCGAGCAAATGCTTCGCCCAAAAGCTTTCTGCGTCCGCGAGCACCGCGGACAACGGTAAGCATCAATGTAATGCGCTCTGTGCCCGAAAGAACATGCGGCGCAATGTATTCAACTTCGATTTCTTTGAGTTCAAGATCGAGATACCCCATATCTGTTCCTATTTCGCTATGTGTGTAAAGAGCCCCAAAAGCGTCTTTTCTTTACACCGTTTTCCCATGAATGAAAAAAGACTTTTTTATAAATCAGTTCAATTCACAATCAGTCTAATATCACCCATTTTTTCTCTGAATTGCTTCATTGTAAATATCGACATACTGCTGGGCCGACCCCTGCCATGAAAAACGCTGTTCCATCGCGCGCCTGCGCAAGCCCGAAATTTCATCCGGTTTATGATACCAGGTACTGAGCGCCCATCCAATGGTGTTATAAAGCGCATCCGCTGTCTGATCCTGATATTTGAAGCCTGTTCCGGAATGAAAATACTCATCAAAATTATAGACGGTATCATTGAGTCCGCCAACAGCATGAACAATCGGCAGCGTTCCATAACGAAGACTATAAAGCTGATTGAGTCCGCATGGCTCGAATACGCTTGGCATGAGGAAGAAATCGCTGCCGGCTTCGATTCTGTGAGCCAGCGGATTGCTGTATCCGATATAACATCCAAACTTTCCGGGATAACGTGCAGCCATGGAGGAAAAGAAATCCTGGGCCCATGCTTCACCACTCCCCAAAAGTGCTATTTGAAGATCGAGTTCCATCAGGGATTCAAAAATCTCTGAAATCAGATGAAT
Source organism: Myxococcota bacterium (assembly GCA_045599925.1). GTDB lineage: Bacteria > Myxococcota_A > Bradymonadia > UBA4248 > UBA4248 > UBA4248. The sequence continues at coordinate 5,469 of JAZRWV010000064.1, read as the reverse complement.
TCCCTTCTGATGAACGAGTCGCGCGACAAGACCGAACAAAGGAACATCCGAACGCGTTTCAAGCCCCATCTCTTCCTGAAGTGCATGTTTGCATACTGCTTTTCCAAACATGTCATCGATATCATAAGGCGCAGTCAAATACTTGTCTGTTGCCGGATTCCATTCATCGTAGTCAATGCCGTTGAGAACGCCGCGAAGCGCGTCGCGCCTGTCCTGAACAACCCCCTCCAGACCATGGCCAAACTGCGGCGTCAGAATCTCTGCTGCATATCCATGACTGACTGCATTAAACAGTGTCGCATGATACAATCCGCCTTTGAGCAGATTGCACTGATTCTGCCACTCCAGCTCCAGATGATTGAAATGCTCCCAGCCAATATCCAGCACATCCATCAGCCCCGAATAATAACGCCCCTGATATTCCATATTATGAATCGTCAGCAATGACGCCGTATGCCGAAACATATCGTCATTCGCATAGGCTGTATTCAAAAAAACGGGAACTGCAGCCGTATGCCAGTCATTGCAGTGAACAATGTCAGGTGAAAAATCTAGTTTCTTACAGAGCTGCAAAGCAGCCCGCGACAGAAAAACAAACCGGTTGTCATTGTCCATATACCCCTGTCCATCCGGTTCATTGTAAAGACCATTGCGATTAAAAAATCGATCATAAGCAATGAAATACACGGGAACGTCGCTGTTTGGCAGCCGAGATTCCCTCACTTCACACCACAATTCTCCAAGGGCTCCCATCCAGACACCAAGCGCCCCGGGCACGGGTTCAAGATGATATTTCCACTGATCGATACTCCCGTACAATGGCATGACAACTCGAACATCATGCCCAAGTTCCTTCAGAAATTTCGGCAAAACACCGGCAACATCTGCAAGACCTCCCGTTTTGGCAAAAGGAACGGCTTCTGAAGCAACCATCAGTATTTTCATGTGTTCTCCTGGGAATAATACCAATAATCAGGTCCGGTTTCAGACCAACTTTAGTCACTATATCACGAAATCCATCATAAAGATAATGTGATGCTCATGACGATCACAAACTTCGTTACAGCAGTAACCAAACTTCATTTTCCAAAGGCATACTCCTACACAAAAATGAATGCCGGGCGTATGCCAAAGGCATAGCACGGCACAACCGGACGTATCGCAACGCGATAGGCCGGGCTTTTCAAAAAATGAAACAAAACTTATCAATTCAACAATTCTTTGATACAGTGCAAACTTGGGTTGATCCCAATTTACTGTGCTCATGAGGATATTATGAAGAAATTTGCTTTGATTCTGCTCGCTGGAATGCTGTTGTCGGGATGCGCAACCACAACTGATATTTACACGGACGCCGATATCGGATCCTGGAGTTTCTATGGCGGCGAAGAAGATTATTCAGGCGTTGTATATCTCGGTGAAGATGATATGGCTTTGACGCCGCAGGATTACGAACATCGCTATTTTGCTTCATCCGGATTCGTCGACAATGTCGCGTTTATCTCCAAATGCCTCGAGTACAAGTCCGACGGCAACTGCAAGGTTATGGACATCGCCATGATGGATGCAACCGGACATCTCCTCAACCGATTTGGGGAATACAATTATCCTGAACTCAAAGTCATTGAAGATTATCCACCTTACATCGCTTTTGTGGACCTCGCCGGAACACAGGAGCAATTCCCGACATGGAAACGCCGTGAAACAACTCAGATGCCCGTTCGCGAGAAAGTTTTTTCAGACGACAGACTTCTCATTGAACAAAGCGGCCTCTATGGATTCGTCGATCGAACCGGCCGCGCCGTTATTGCGCCTCGTTTTATGGCTGCGGAAAACTTCCGAAACGCCGAGGCTCGCGTCTTTTCTGACCAGGGATTCGGAATTATCGACATTTACGGAAAATTTACTGCCGACAAATACGCCTGCATTACCCCCTACAATGCATCATTCTTCAAAGTGAATATCGGCGGTCAGATCGTCAACTACTCTGCTGACATCCGTTCCCAGAATGCACTCTACGTCTCGGACTCTCTTAAACTTGCTCACGAACAGCGCCCTGATGCTGCCGATATCTGTACCGGCGGTAAATGGGGGCTTGCCGATCCCTCGATGAATATCATTATTCCTCCGGAATTTGATGAAATTGTGACCATAGACAGTCTGAATCTGCTCTGGGTTCACGACTATGAAAAAAATATCAGCGGTTATTATACAATGCAGGGCGAGCTCGTTCTCAAACCTGAAAATCCCGTAGCTCACCTCGGCGAATACTTCAGCATTGTTCAAAACAGTGAAGGAAAATATGCTCTTTACGACCCAAAAGGAAACCGAATTACCGAATTTGAATACGACAACTTTATGAGCAAAAGCGTCGAAACCGGTGTCGGGCTGTATCTGCTCAGTGAATACGCGATCATGAGCAAAGACGGAAAATGGGGCGTGCTCCAAAACACCGGTGAAGTCACTGTTCCTTTCGAATACGACGAACTCACATCCGAATCCGAGGGCCTGATTGCTTTTAGAAGAAACAAACGCTGGGGCGTTATCGATACGAAAAACAACGAAATCATGAGCCCGATTTATACGAGCGTCGGCATGTTTGAAGACGGGCGTGCCACCGCAGTCCTCGCCGGAGACCAAATCTACATTTATCGCGACGATAATGCCCGCAATGCATGGCACGAAAAGGAACGCCTTGAAAGAGAACGCAATGAGGCTGCAGACCGGCAGGCTCAGATGGAATCAAGAATGCGACAGGAAGCCATCGAACAGGAACGGCTTAATGAGGAAAGACGACAGCGCCGAATCATTTCTGAATCCGAAATCCTTAGGCTTCAGAAGGAAATCAATGCCATTGACGAACGCCTCAATGACCTCATGCCCGCATACGATTCCACGCGCCAAGACAGCCTGCGTCGCGAAATCGAGAAGCTTCAGAATGACCGCACTGAACTCGAAAATCGCATTCAACAGCTTCAGATTGAACAATAATCGGGAGTTCTGCTTTTGGCCTTCGGCCAATACGCAGAACATGAGTCCGGCCTATGCCTACGGCATACGGCCGGACTTTTTTTATTTTCATTTTCAGTCAGTCCAAACATCTCACCAGAAATCGTCATACTCGTTCGATGACTGTTCGAGATTATATTTATCTGAATAATATGAATATACGTTATCCATACGAATCAGATAACAGCTGTATTTCTTGGATTCTCCCCATTTCGAGGATTTAAAACTTTTCATGGTATATCGTACCATTTCGTTACCAATTTTGGATGCCTCCGCCACATACACGTATTCAACGGAATTGTCGGCTTTGCGTTTAACACCGGCAACGAATGCAACATGTCCTGACCCTGTCGAACCATCATCTTTTGTATAAGTTCCATGCCAGAGCAGATCTCCCGCATGAATTTGATCATCTTTAATATCTTTAACCTTTATAAAATCGAGTTTTCTATCCAGTTTTGAAAACTTATCTACCGTATTATCAAGCTTATTATTGACATTAAATCCATACGATGTGGCATTGACTTTTGAGGAACTCTTGTAGGTGGTTCCACTAAACATGGATGTCTTCCAGTCTCCGCCATTAAACCGACCATTTCTCAAAGCCCATGCAACAAATCCGGAACATTCCAATCCAGCTTTCTTATCTCCGGAAATCGTGCAAGCCCATGGTGTTGATTTCGTATAAATTGCTTTTTCATTCGTATGACTATTATAAACATTTTTAGTCAGGTTCAAACCATATATACGAACATCATCCACATTATTCGCCAATTTAGTTGAAGACCAGGCGAAATGACTTCGCATCGGATTACTTGATATACTTTCCATATGATAGGGAAAATCATAAGGGAATTGCATCGACAAAAATCGAGCAGCTGCAACAACACTCGCCCGCGTTGGATAGTATTCAATTACCCCATTCTCTTCGCGCGCAATCATCTTCGGCTGAACAAACTTTTCATACAAATCGCGGTTAAAGACAGAGAGATTGTATTCGTTATACTGGTTACAGCCCAAGTTCTTTTTGCGATAGGTACTGTAATCGTCATAAGCATTGCCGGGTCTCAAGGCATAATATGGTTTTACCAATGCCTTTGCTGACGATGAAATTCCGGAATTGACATTCGATACGACCTTGATATCGATATCGCCAGCATAATACGAAATGCCCTTTAATATCAGTTCATCCTGATCTGTCCCGCTCACCTCCAGGAATTTTGAAACTTCTTTTGTCCCATCCTCAGGTGTCACATTTTGAGTTGTCCAGGTTACACCTTTTTCTGTCGTATTTTCTGGATAATATTTTACCTTTAGGGTCACCGTCGATTTGAGAAGAACATCCACTGTTTCAATGGTTTTACCATCCATCTCAACCGTAATCGATTCCAGAGGAATCGCACATTTACCAGTCTCATCGAGGAAACCATCACACATTTCCGGAAGTTCAAATGTACCTGCAACACAGCTCCCGTTGACGCAGTTCGTTCCTTCTTGACATGATTTATACAGATTGCTTGCGATACAAGCATCAGAATAGCAGATTGGAATCTTATTGCTGCTCACAACACATGAATGGCCTGCAGGACACTGAATATCATCACAGACATCATGAATGACACAGCGTCTGCCTTCACATTTTTCATTATCTGAACAAATATCATTGCCACAGAACTCGCTGTTCTCATAACATTTATCATCAAAGCAGGTCTGTGTTTCGCTGCAAACAGTGCCACCACATAATTCCGGCAGGCAAACGCCCTTAATGCATACCTGACCTTCAATGCAATCGGGAGAACAAGCTTTATCGGTACAAACCCCCTTTACACAATTCTGCCACGACTCGCATTTTGGAGAACATCCCCGGTCTCTGCAAATGCCCCCCATACATTCCTGCCATGAACCACATTCCGGCTCACAAACACTTATACATTCATCTCCTTCACAACCTGGTTCATCACAGTCTTCACCTTCACATAATAGCTCATCGCATTCATCACCTTCACATTCCGGAAGCTCACACTCTTCGCCTTCACATGTTTCGTAGTATCCAACAATCATGGAATTTTCACCATCACAAGCAAGCATGCCCAAAGCTCCCAATGCTCCCATCAAGGCCAAAATTCCGTATTTTTTTATTCCAATCATGCTGAATCCTCCATATTGAATGTGCTGGCATTTTCTGTAAGCCACAAATCCCTATTCATATTTTCCAATGTTTTTAATGTTAAAACAATCATTTTGTTGCATAATTGTTATTAAAGGTCACTGCGTAAACACCACCATGCTGCGCAATTTCCTCGCCAATTGACTGTGAATTGATGTTGTACAAAAATAGTTGACACTTTTTCTGCAGGGATTCTGTAAAAGAGCAGAAGCCGTAGGAGGGCGTCTATGAAGAAAAGAAATCATTATGATCACGAGTTCAAGGTTCAGGCAGTCAAATTGGCGCTTGAAATA
>JAZRWV010000063.1:0-9322 GCA_045599925.1 Myxococcota bacterium | reverse complement strand
TCCAGTCGTCAAAGCTCAGATTGGCAACAAACTCATCAACCAGCCTGCCGTTTATGACTCGCAAGTCAAGGCGCTGTCCCGTATTCTTGATGTTCTCGAAAGTCGGGCCAACATTCCCAGACGTTTTCCCATTTCAGACGGCGTCTATCAAACCTCGCTGATGGAAACATTGGATGATTTCAAGGGATGTGTGGCTAAATTCAATTATTTTGTCATGAACAACGAGCCGGGTGCCGGGTTTGTGCCCCACATCGACACGCTTTTCGGAAAACTCGCACCTGTTTCCGGTGATACATCGGCTGCATCAGGTTCGGAAAACGCTCCCGCTGAGGAAAAGCTCGTTGATCTGTCGAGATTTGACGAAAAGAAGGCGGAACTTGCCGGATCACCTGAACCGACATCCTCATTTCTTCCATCGCACGAAGACGGTCCGAGATTCAGTCTTGCGAATGCGATTGCAGCCGCATACGAATCGGGAAAAGCCGCCAGAGCCGGAAGAATTGCCGACAAATGCAGGAAATTCGACAAGGATTCATAGAAAAGCGTGGCCGTATTGGCCGTAAATGTAGAGACGCAAAATTTTGCGTCTACATTTACGGCCAATAGGCCACGCCACATGGCGTATTGGCCTTCGGCCAATAGCCAGGCCTCAAAATAAAAATACCACCTTGAAAACAAATTCCGCTTGTCGTATGAAAGGCGGCCCTGCTTTCGTCTGCAGGATTTTTTACGTAAAAAAAAGGATAACTTATGACGGTACGTGTTCGTTTTGCACCCTCTCCCACCGGGTTTATGCATCTTGGCAATGCCCGCACGGCACTGTTTAACTGGCTTTATGCCCGCCACATGGGCGGACAGTTCATTCTCCGCATTGAGGACACCGACCGAGAACGCCACACAGAAGCGGCTGTTCAGGTCATTTATGACAGCCTCAAATGGATGGGACTCAATTGGGACGGCCCCGTTCTTCGACAGTCTGAACGCCTTCACATCTATCATGAAATCGCCGAAAAGCTCATCGCCGAAGGAAAAGCCTATCGCTGCAACTGCACGCGTGAAGAGCTCGAAGCCAAAAAAGAAGCGATGAAAGAAACGACGAATCATGCATGTTATGACCGCACATGCCGCGACAAAAATCTCGGTCCGGACTGCGGTACGCATGTCATTCGTTTCAAAATGCCGCTCGAAGGCGAATCCACGTTCGACGACATGATTCAGGGAACCATTACAAAGAGCTACAAAGATCTTGATGATTTCATCATGGTTCGCTCTGACGGTATGCCCACTTATCAGTTTGCCGTTGTCGTCGACGACCTCGCCCTGCAGATCACACACGTCATTCGCGGTGCCGATCATATCGACAATACTCACTGCCAAATTGCACTTTATCATGCACTCGGCAAGGAACCCCCACGCTTTGGACATGCGCCGCGCATTGACGGCCTTTCCAAACGAAAAGGCAGTCCTTCCGTCGAATATTATCGCGAAGCTCTTGGCCTCCTTCCCGAAGGTCTCAATAATTACATTGCAAGACTCGGATGGTCGCACGGTGATGACGAAATCTTCTCAATGAAAGAACTCGTTGAAAAGTTTGATATCTGCGATGTCAACCGTGCAAACGGCGAATTCGATGAAGAAAAGCTCAAATGGGTCAACGAGCAGCAGCTCCGCATTGTTCCGATTGAAGAAATTGCCGAACACACCATTCCCAAATATGAAAAAGCCGGCATTAAGGTTGAAGCTGGTGAATGGTTCAACAAGCTTCTCGAAATGATGCGAAAACGTGCGCACAATCTCAATGAAATCGTCAATGACAGCCTGTTCATTTGGAATGCGCCGGAAACGTATGACGAAGCCAGCGTTGCCAAACATTTCAATGCTGATACACCGGCAATTCTCGGTGAACTCGAAACTGCACTGAATGCGGTCGAAAACTGGGACGAAGCATCCATTGAAGCCGCTTTCACATCTGTTGCGACGGCCAGAAACCTCAAAATGGGAAAAGTTGCACAGCCGGCTCGTACAGCCATCGTGGGCATTGCCATGTCTCCTGGCATTTACGAAGTCGTTTGGTTTGTCGGCAAAGATGAAACCTGCAGACGACTTAAAAAAGCTGCCGAATTTGCTGCAAACCGTGCATAATTTCATTATATGACATGCAGGATGCTGTTTTCCTGCATGTCAATCCACACTGAAACATTCATTTGTTTCAAAGTTCCTGCTTGTTTGCTCTCCCAAACATATGTTCCTGAAATGTCAGGAGCTCAGCAACACAAGACATCGGATGCGTTTACAGACACATGCACCGATGTCCGGAGTTTGTCTTTTTCCGATGTACACGCAATCGTGCGCATCAAATATTGTTTACGATGATTGGAAATTTTATTGATTCCGATGCACTCGGATGCTCACATTTTCCAATACCGCAATCGGGTTTAGCGTGATTAGATCGAAACTTTTTACGCGTGAAAACAATTCTGTTCACGCAACGTTTGTAACGCGAAGAAATGCACCATCTGACGGCTTCCTTCTGTTCTGGGGTCCGACTAACCCTGATGAATTCGACTGGACGCTGGCTTTCAGAAAAATCGGTCTTGGAAATATTCCAGCCTCAAGACTTTCGCCAGCCGAAGCTCGTCTCATTATTCCTTCCAAAGACGGCCGTTATCACATCGAAACCATTCGGGGAAGAAAGCTCGAAATGGTGGAAACGCTGAAGATTCTTGGGACAGCTCTTGATTTGCAAAGAGACAGAAAGCGGAAATTAATGACCGTCTGTCCATCCATTATTGCATGGAGCTGTGCCGCAAAATTTGCCCTGGAACTCATCTCCAGACAATGCTTTACACCGATGCTCAAATCCAACGGGCATCAGCTGTATGCGATCTGGCAAATCGCACTTGAAAGCTCCATCGATATCGGAAGAGTCAGACAACTTGCATCCGTCATGCCGGTCTGTGCCCATGCGCTTTACAGCATTCCACATAATCATCGCGACAGATTCAATCGGGGAAAATACAGAAGGCCCACGATGATGTGGCATCCGGAAGCACTTTTGCGGGCATTTCTTGATGCCTCAATCGATGCTTTTATCCGTGACATGGTTAAACGTCCTGAAGTTGCACAATCCATTCAAAATACAAGACTTCAGCTTGCAAACATGCCTTCACAGACGCCGTCCATGCCTCTGGCTGAACTCCTTGAACAACAATATCAGACCGATCTTTATGCCCTCAAGCTTCATGCAGAGCATATCGTCATGCTCATGCAGAATTCAGCCAGTGCAAGTGATATGCAAAACGACATGGACGATGATTCGCAAGATGATGACGATATTTCGGAAGAAGATGACATTTCTGTTTATGAAGATTCTTCGGGCGAAGATGAAACCAGCAGTTTTGATGAAGACGACAATAACGATGACGAGAGCGACAACAGTTGTGAAGAAGGCGATGAGCCCAATCATTGTAACGACGACCTCGAATCTCAATCCGTCAATGAAACAGAATCTCAGAATAACAGAGATAATTCGAGCAATTCACCGGAATTTCATTTACTGACTGACGAAGAATTGGACCAAATGCGCGAATCTGAACTCAGGCAGCTCATGCCGATGAAAGAATACGTTCACACAGTCCCCAATGAGCTGAATGAACTTCCTTCATGGGAATCGCGCTGGTTTGAAGCACTTATCAATGACAAGGCTCATTCCATCATCAGCTACCATCTCGAAGATCCAGACCTCGTCAATTCACTGACAAACTGGATGGCGCCAGTTCACGAAAATACAGACACCGAGCAGCTCGATGCCAAAACCGGATTCTGGCTTGAAGCACCGACCAGCGACACTCAGAACATGTGGTTTTTGCGATATGTTCTCGTTGCCGTTGAAGATCCATCACTGGCCATTCCGGCAGGACTTGTTTTTTCCATTGGAACAGAACGGCTTCGAATTGCCCAGCATTCATTTGAAAATCCACAGGAACAACTACTCACGGATCTCGGGCGTGCGGCTCAGTTATTTGAACCTCTCAAAGCGAGTTTGGAACAATCCAAACCGGAAGGGGTATTTCTGGATGTCAAGCAGGCATGGACGTTTATTTCAGAAGTCAGTCCCATGCTTTATTCTGCCGGATTTGACGTCAGACTTCCGGAACAGCTCACAGATCAGGGTTCGAGAAGACTTCGTGCAAGGTTCCGCATTTGCGATGTTCAGCCCGGCGATTTTGCTCATGCCAACTTTGGTTTAACAGACCTCGCCGGATTCAAATGGGAAGCTGCCCTCGGAGATGAAATCGTTTCTGCCGAAGAATTCAGACAAATCGTGGCACTCAAACAGCCACTCGTACAATGGAAAGGTTCATGGGTACTCGTTGATCCCGTTCAATTACGCGATATTGAAGCACTTATCGATCGCAATGAGACATCCGGGACTCTGACTAGATTTGACGCCATGAATCGGGCATTAACCGGTGTGGCTGACCCCAATTCACCCAATTCCAATATTGAAGTCGTCGTCGAAGGTAAAATCGCAGATGTCCTCGAAAAGCTGACACAGGAAGACATTGCAGATGTCACGATGAAAGCTCCGGATACGTTTGTGGGTACACTCAGACCTTATCAGGAACGCGGTGTTGCATGGCTTTCTTATCAGCAAAGACTCGGACTCGGCTGCTGCCTCGCCGATGATATGGGCCTCGGAAAAACCATTCAGCTCATCTGCCATGTACTCAATCAGATTAAAAAGAATCCTACTGATAAAAAGGGAACTCTGCTCATCTGCCCAATGAGTGTTGTTGGCAACTGGAAAAGAGAGTTCCAGAGATTTGCCCCTTCCGTTAACGTCATTATTCACCACGGAAACGAACGAACTCAGTCCATTATGGAACTCGAAAAACAGCTCCAGACTCCGGGATCTGTTGTCATTACGACCTATGGACTCGTCACAAAGGATATCGATTTTCTCGTCGTTCATCACTGGGGCATGATCGTTCTCGATGAAGCACAGGCGATTAAAAATGCATCCAGCAAGCGTTCTATTCTCGTACGTGAACTCAAAGCCGATTTCAGAGTTGCCCTGACGGGTACACCTATCGAAAATCGCCTTGCAGAGCTCTGGTCCATTCTCGACTTTCTCAATCCCGGACTTCTGGGAACAAATGCGCGGTTCCAACGACTCTATGGTATTCCCATTGAACGATACAACGATGAAAATGTCATGGAAAGACTCAGAAATCTCGTTTCCCCATTCATTCTCCGACGTGTCAAATCCGATCCCAATATCATTCAGGATTTGCCGGACAAAATGGAAAACAAGGTTTTCTGCACTCTTACCAAAGAACAAGCCACGCTCTATCAGGCACTTGTCGACAGCACGATGGACAAAATCGAGCATGCGGTTGGCTTTGCAAGACATGGCCAGGTTTTGGCACTGCTCACGCATCTCAAGCAAATCGTTGATCACCCGGTACTCTATCAAAAACAGACTGATTTGACGTGTGAACGTTCTGGGAAAGTTCAACGACTCGTTGAAATGCTTGAAACGATCATTGAAAATGGCGAAAAAGCCCTTATCTTTACTCAGTTTAAAGAAATGGGTGATGTACTTGTTGAGCTTCTTCAGGATGCACTCAATCTCGATTCGATTCCATTTCTTCATGGCGGCCTGAATGCGTCACAACGCGATGAACTCGTCGATGATTTTCAGTCCGAAGACGGTCCTCCGGTTTTTATTTTGTCGCTCAAAGCAGGTGGAACCGGTCTCAATCTCACTGCTGCAACACATGTATTTCATTTTGACAGGTGGTGGAATCCAGCCGTTGAAGATCAGGCTACTGACCGTGCTTATCGAATCGGACAAAACCAAAACGTTCAGGTTCACAAATTTCTTACACTTGGTTCTCTTGAAGAAAAAATTGACGCCATGCTTGAAGAGAAAAAACTTCTCTCCGAATCCATTGTCGATGCCACTGGGGCATGGATTACCCAATTTGATGCAGAAGGTCTGCGCGAACTCTTCTCTCTCAGCTCGGATGCAATGATCGATGAAGCCGAATGATAATTCAAACAATCCAAACAATCTGAATAATTCACCGGAAGTACAAGTCGTTCCACGTCTCCGGCGCGTTGTCGACATGTCTGAAATCAATGCACAAAAGGCCAAAACGACAACGCCTAAAACGCATCGTTCAGAAAAGCCAGGCACGCATGCACAGGATGCTCGCGCGTCCAAAGTTCAGCATACCCAGACAAGGCAATCAACGAATCCACCGCAGACTGCATCGACGTCATCCCCGGAACAGGATACCGACAAAAAAACGCGTCATGTCCAACGAGCAGTGCGTTCCGAGTCTGCCGGAAGTTTCAATTCTGCCCTGGATTCTCAGGATATGCGCCCAAAACAACCGCGCCGAAACACTGCAAATTCCCGTTCACTCTACGAAGCCAAAACGACGAGACTCTTTGCCCCGGAGACGCCTCTGCCCCAAAAAGTTACCGTCGAACCGGTTCATACTGCAAAAATAGACGCTGTTTCGACTGAAAATATGGGCTCTGCGCAGGACAATTCCATATCGAATGCATCCCGAAAGGAACGCACTCTTTCTGCACGTCCCAAACTCATCCCCGCCGACAACAAACAGCAAAAAATTCGCAGGGACAAATATAAATCGACAAATTCTCCAATTAAACAAATCAAGGCTGAAACAGAACTCAGACTGCAAAAAGTCCAGGAGCATATTACTGAATCTCTGCTTCTTCAGTCATGGCGTTCAAAACAATGGGGGGCGACCATCGCCATGCTGGGAAACGAGTTCACTGCAATGCTCCCCAAATGCATGCCTCTTGTTCAGGCCAGACTTGTCAATGACGTCTGTATTGCCCAGGGAAGACTTGAAGCAACCATCGTGGATCAGATTGCCACCATCGAACTTCGTCAATTCACCCTTGGACAATGGAGAGCCGTTATCAACATGCTTTCCGACCGGGCAATCTTCACGCCATCCCTGCTCAATGGCGAGCTTCCCGAGGGCAATTTGGAAATTTTCAAACAGGCAAGTCTGTCCCTGTTTCCAACCAAAATGCGCGAGTTTACATTTTCATGCACTTGCGGCTGCGAAAATGCCCTTTGTGAACATATTTGCGCTCTTCTTCTGGCATTCTCTCAATCCCTCGAAGAAGACCCGTTCAATATTCTCACACTCAGAGGCATGAACAAAGAACGGCTTCTTTCCTTGCTCAGAGACGCCCGTTCCGATCAGGTTGTGGATGAAAAATCGCGTCATCACATCAATTATGAAATGCCTGCTCAAAATGCGAACTTCAATGATTTTTACACGCCCAAAGGTGATTTCAGCGAATTTGCATTTCATATTGCATTCACCCCAAACACGCTCATCAAACGACTGGGGGCACCATCTGCATGGTCAGCCCCGTTTTCATTCGATTCCACTGTATCGCCGCTCATCGAACAGGCTGCTCATGATGCAGAAAACCTGGGACTTTCAGAACATTATCAGCTCGAACTTTCTGAAGAAGAATTCAAAGAAATTGCCTGTATTCAGGAACCCTTGAGCAGAGCACCAAGAAAGAGTTCAAAAGCGCCCAAATTTACAATGCCCGATATGAGCTTTATTACAACAGTACTCTCGCCTGAAATACTCGAAACGATTCCGGACAATCCAATTGCGACAGCTGAAGACATCATTCGATGGCTCAAAACAAAAGGTGCCTCTGATATTCGCACGCTTGCGCGACGCACGAGACTTCACAAACCCACAATCGAGGCTTTTTTGAATGCTTTTTGCGATGCAGGACTTGCAAAAGCAGAAGGTGAACCGGACAAACTGCGTTTTGAAGTGACTTTTTAATTTTTTTCTTGACATATTGCAGCGAAAAGTTCATAAGCCTTCGCGTTCGCTGCAAAGCGAATAAATTGTTGCGGGATGGAGCAGTCCGGTAGCTCGTCGGGCTCATAACCCGAAGGTCATAGGTTCGAATCCTATTCCCGCTATTTAAAGCAGATAATTCGTTATCTGCTTTTTTTGTTTTTGTGGCTCGTGCTATTCCTGCCTGCAGCAGGAATACGCACTGAGGGCGCGGCTATTTCGCCATTCTAAACGCCATCTGCGTTTGAAATGACGAAATACGCCGCGCCTTTTTTTATTAATTAAGTCAAATCACCTAAAACCTTGTCTTTCCCATTCGTTTTCCTTAGAATTAATAATGTTGTTTGTTATTCGACAGATTTGAACCAAAGACATAAAAGGAGACTTCAGATGCATTCTTTCTTTAAATGTTCTTCAGCACTTTTAGCCACCGCCCTCACTGTTTTTTGCGCGGCAAACACTGCAAATGCACAGTCATGTTCACAAAGCGATCCTCCATATATTGATTCAATCATCTCCCGAGGCAGTCAGTATGAAACAACGGCATATTATGTCGACAACAATCTGAATTATTTCCCGACATCGGGATCCTCATTCGGTACATCATCCAATATTTCGCGCAGCGAGGCTGCAAAAATTATTGCCATGCAGCTCGGTTACTCCAAAGCCAGCTGCTCGTCCCCAAAATTTAATGACATTTCATCCGATGCAAACTGCGGTTATATCCAGGCACTGGCCAATCGCGGCATCGTTTCCGGTGACGGAACCGGTAAATTTCGCCCATCCGACAATCTCATTCGTTCTGAAGCAGCCACTCTGATTGTCAACATGAAAGGGTACAGCCTGCCAAGCACTTCAACTCAAACTTTTAGTGATGTCTCCCCCTCCGATTGGTACCACCCTTACATCGAATCTCTCGTCAAAAACTGTATCGTCCAGGGGGACAACGGTAGTTTTTACCCAAAAAGCGCTGTCAAAAAAATAGATTTTGCAGCAATGATTGTGCACGCCACTGTCGCTACTTCATACTGTGACAATGGCGGATATCATACCTGCCGAAACGGTTCCTGGTCTAAACAAAATTGCCCGGGTATCTGTCATCCCGCCGAAGGCGGCTGCGCAGAATGCCATTACGACTGTGACTGCGGTTCGGATGAAAAATGCAATAACGGTTACTGCGAACCTCAACAGGAATGCACCCCTTATGAATCTGAATGTTCAAACTCATACAATACAAGAACATGCAGCAGATCAGGTATGTGGGGATCTGAAACTTACTGTGACTTCGGCTGTAACGTCAGAACTGGCGAATGCAAGAAATGTCAGACTGGCGCCACCAAATGTTCCGGCCTGAACTATATGCTCACCTGCGTCAATGGCCTGTGGGATGACAAAACCTCATGTCCCAACGGCTGCACAGGCAATGAAGTCGGAGG
>JAZRWV010000062.1:0-4255 GCA_045599925.1 Myxococcota bacterium | reverse complement strand
ATGTGACGAAGTTTTTGAGCAGTTTATAGAAGTTTTTGTAGAAACGAAGGAATTTTTCGACGTCATCAATTGCTGCTGATTCAGCTTCAAGTGCTTTGTCTTTGTCGATGAGTTCGAGAAGTGCTGATTTGTTATCTGTTGAAAGGAATTTTTCGATTTTTTCTAGGCCGAGGGATTCGACCTCTGTACCTTTTTTAGCATCATTCCAGGCTATATAGGCCGAGAATTTGTCAAGAATGGCATTCCATTGTGCTTCGGAAATTTCGGAAACCATCGGGTATTCATGGTCGATAACGAGGGATTTAACTTTGGCAAAAGCAGCCTGCCATGCAGGGTTAATCAGTGAATTGTTGAGAGGAAGAGTTGCTTTTCCTGTGATGCGGGCTAGTGGATATGCTTCGATTTCATCATTGCAGGTTGTGAGGTCCTTTGCGCTGATTTGACCAATCCGTTCTGCTGAAATATCCAGATTCTCTACACATGTCGTGTTAAAAGCGGCGAGTTTGCAGCGCATAAAGTAATCTGCTGCTTTTGCTTTGATGGCGTTGCAAGCATCAAGTGCTGCTGCTGTATTGTCGCCATACGGTAAGATATCGGGAGTTCCTGCATCTTTCCAGGCTTTGTAATCACTGCATGCGGCAAAGAATTTATCAATTAAATCCGTGTTAATGCCTTTCAGACCGCTTCTGTCATCCACTGATCCGACCGTTTCGACAGCTGCTGCAATGACTTCTTTGAGATCCGCATTATCTGTCGATTGCTCGGTAATGATCCCATCTCCGTTGAACTGTGTTTTGGAAAAAATCGCAATGCTGTCACTCGCATCTGCAAGACTGATTTCGTCTTTTTCAAGGCCAAGATTGCTCAGAATCTGTTTTGCTGAGTGATAGAGTTTGAGTCCATCCGGATTTTCCTGGTTGAAACATGAAAGTTTGATGGTGTCTTCCTGTTTGAGGAGCAAGTTGGGATCACTGATAACATCTGTCAGCCATTTGGCTGCGGCTTTAACTTCGTTTACGCGAAGTTTTCCGTCGTTGTTGTAGTCCATCATGGCAAGCGTTTTTTCGTCAAATTCAAGACCAGTGATTGGACAACTCAGAACTGTCCACAGTTTCTGATCGAGTTCATCGAGATGCGCAATGTCTTTGCCTGATGAAATGTTAACACGAGTTACGCCACCAATGGTGCAATATCTCCAGTAATATTCGCTTTTCTTTGAATTTTTGTCGGCCATAATTTCTCTTGTTCAAATAATTGTTGTGGTTGGGGGCTTGGCTTTTCGTTCGAAAAAGACCCCGAAAAAGCGTCGAATAAATTAGCGTAAGCTATGGGATTATTCAATTAGCAATTTGCAATTAGCAATGGGCAATTATTGCCTCGTAATGCCTGAATCGACGTTGCTATGCAACGGCTCTAGGAATAACGAACAACGCACACAATCGCATTCATTTTTCATTGCATGGCAAAGTCGTAACGGCGTCGATAGGATTGAACATTCTATTGCACATTGCTTCATTTCATCGTCTCAATTGTCATCTGCTTTCCGGATGTTGTCATTCGAATTGACCCTGAATCACCGGTTTTAAACATGCGCGTGTGTGCATGAAGCAATCGCGATTGCACATCGATATTCGGAAATTTGTATCGATTGTGTTGACTTGCTGTAAAAACAGCCATTTGCGGATGAAGAACATGTATCCAGGCTTCTGAAGTGGCTGATTTGGAGCCGTGATGACCAGCTTTGAGAACCGTAACGGGGGAAATTCGGCGATTCATCATTGCATTTTCAGCAGGAATGCCGGCATCTCCTGCAAAAATTGCTGAAAATTCGCCATAATCCAGACGCATGACAATCGATGATTCATTGGGGGTGAGAGAATTCTGTTCGCGAAGAATGTCTGCAGAATTTTTGGTGGGCCATAGAATCTGAAGATTGGAACGATGATAATTGAGCTCAGGTGGATTATCGATCACACTGATGAGAGAAATATTGCCTGTTTGCTGCATCCAGGATGCTTCTTCAATGCCATTGTGCCAGATTTCCGAGACTTTGACATTTTGCAGAAGACTGGGAATACCTGCGGTGTGATCGTAATCACTGTGTGTGACGACGAGTGTGTCGATATGTCGAATTCCAAGTGTTCTGAGATAGGGAAGAAGTCGCGTTTGGACGGCATTTTCTTCGCGTCCGAGTTCAGAACCGGCATCGATGAGCATGACGTGGCCATCCGGAAACTCGATGAGCGTGGAATCGGCTTGTCCCATATCGACAAAAGTGATGCGCAGTTCTTGTGCTTGTGTCCAGAATCGTGGCTCAATCTGCGAGATGATGATGCATACAGCCATTGCAATTGTCATGATTCCGGCAAGAATGAAACGGTATTTTAATAGACGGAACTTGTAGAGCAATGCGAATGAAGTGCCGATAGCAATGAGAATGACAACAGGGTGCGGAGTCATTTCCGTGTATGAAAGAGGTATAAATCTGTCGAATAAAGATGCCGTTTGTTCGAGCAGATTTTCGAGCATGCCGGCCAGATCGAGGATGAACTGCGTTCCGGGAATGGATGTCGCTGCACAAACAGTAGCGATTATCGCCGCAGGCATCAGGACAAAGGACACATACGGAATGACGATGAGATTGGCCAGAATGCCCAGAATCGGAAGCTGTCCGAAGTGATAGATGACGATGGGAGCAGTCGTCAGTGATGTACTCAATGTCATGATGAGCATGCTGATGAATGAACACAGCGCGATTTCTGCCTTTGGGGGCAGGTCGCGTTCAATAATGCGCATTCTGAGCTCGCGTTCGTAAAACTCCATGCCTTGAATAATGCCTAAAACAGCGGCAAATGAGAGCTGAAAACTGACTTCAAAAATAGCAAGTGGTTCGATTGCAAGAATGATGATTCCGGCGAAACATAACGATCGCACACGATCGGATTTCGAAGCAGTAAGGCGGGCAAATGTGCAGCATGCGGCCATGAGAAGCGCTCTTTGGGCACTGATGGGGGCTCCAACAAAGAGCAAATATACACCCAGCGCAGGAATCGCCGCCGCAGAAGCGGCGCGCTTTTTCCCGAATCGTCGCATAACCCACGGAATTCTGCCAAAAATGAAACAAAATGCGGTGTGAATAAGAATGGCAATGATTCCGAAATGAAGACCGCTCACGGCGAGCACATGCGCAATGCCGAGATGGCCAAAGGTTGTGCGCGTTTCATCGGATATTCCTCGCGTTGACCCGAGTATCAAGGCAGGAAGAATGCCCTTCGGGCTGACGGCTGAGAGTTTTTCATAGACATATCGGCGGCCATTTTCGAGCTTTGTCTGAAAACGCGATGACCGTTGCAAAATGACAGGAACGTCGTTTCGTTGTGGCGTGATACGGCCAGAAAGATGACGAGAATGAGCCCACTGACGTGCATTAAACATGCCCAGAACTGATGGCTCCGAAAAACGAGAAAAAGTGCCGTAAATGCTAAAGAATGTGCCTTTTGCCAGAGTCGCACTGGAGAACTGGCGTTCCCTGGCAGGCAGCGACATTTGAACGCGGATATCGCCGTTTTGGCTGGTATTTCCACATTGCCACTGCGAAAGACGAATGGCAATCGATGTGACATCGGGTGGCATGGACTCGACTGTACCTGTGAATTGGCAGGTCACATTTTCTGGTGGAACCTGCGCATTTCGCGGCTGTGCATGCCAGTATCCGAAGGCGAACCACAGGGTGAGCCAGCCTGCAAGCCAATATGCAACATGGCGTTTTCTGTGCACTTTACGAATCTGTTTCGTCGTCAGAATGAGTGAAGTCAGCACAAGTCCGGAAATCGCCAGAAATGCTATATGCGGAAATATGGAATCCGTTTGGTAAATTCCGTTCGCATCTCCGCAAAAAATACCGGCGATGAGCGAGAACAGGCAAAGATGCCACGGCACAAGCCTTCCGTCCGGATGGCGATGGTTCCAGTTTTTTTCAAGACCAAAAGCAATTTCTGTCACTCGAAGCATGGCGTAATCCTCCTATTATAATGATTACGTCGAAAAAAAATTGTGACACTTCGAGTGTCGATTTTTTTAACTTTTTTGTTGGGCCGTCCTATGCCTCTCGGCATACGTACGGCGGAGCCGTCCTATGCCTTTCAGGCATACGTACGGCTCAACGGTATTATGGGGTTAATTGTGAGATGGCACTTGATTCAAAAATTGATTTTTCAGGCGGATGATGCGTTGAGCCGAAGCCATGATCTTTTCC
>JAZRWV010000061.1:0-5299 GCA_045599925.1 Myxococcota bacterium | reverse complement strand
TGGCCAATAGCCATGCCCATAAAAATATCAATAATTTTTCGCAACCGCAGCCTTCACATGGCGAAGTGCAGACGCCAATTTTTCTGTATATTTGACGACTGCCTGCATCGATTCGGTATCATTGATGTAATCAGAAAGATTTTCGAGCGTCTGAATCGAAAGTTCCAGGGCTTCGAGAGGCTTGTCGTTAAATTCGAACCAGAAAATATCCTCGGTTCCGGCGATCGTAAGCCATCCATTCTTGCCACGCGTCCCGACATGGCAATGCGCAAGAAACGGCAAAGCTCGCAGGAGCACGCGCACATTCGCACGCGCACTGAGGCTGGCGCCAATCGGAATGCTGTCGGGAACCTGAAGCTTGCCATCAAGAAGCTCAAGCGCTCGCGCGACTTCGACGATTTCGCCAAGCCGGAAATTGTGCAAGACCTCATAACGGCCGGTATTGTCGCGAAGCGAGACGCGATAATTGAGCCAGCTCGTGTGATCCGTTACAGGCTGATTCGGAGCAATGGCGCGCAAATCATCGATATTCATCACGATAAGCGGCTGACGGCCAGAAGTCGTCACGCATTTGAGTGAACGGCCATTGATGAGAAGCTCGTTCGGCGTTTTAGCCGTCGAACGCGTCTGAGGCTGTTCATTGCGAACAGGCGTTTCCTGCGAACGTGCATTGGCGTTCTGAACCCGGAAAAGCTTGCGTCCGTTCGACATGACAGAAGGCACACTGTTGGCGGCTTTGGGATCGTATCCGCGCTGCGCACGACGAAGCGATTCTTCCGTATATCCAAGCGCAGCTCGCGTCTTTTCAAACCGCTTTTGTTTTTTGCGATCGGCCCCGAATTCCTGATACGCGCCGCGACCGGAACGAGACGAATCCTGCGAAAAATCGACGCGAATGTTGTATTCCTTTAGCCAGGTTGAACGAACGACCGAAGCCTGTTCGGCATAAATGCGCGTCGACTGGATGTACTCCAGTGCCACGATAAGCTTCGGCATTGCCTGATACAGCGACGAAGACGGATGCAGATTGACGTTGATATCCTCTGGCGTCACATAGCTGCGGCCCTTGAGCACCAGACACATATCGCCATAAGCGGACAAAAATGCACGAATGACCTCGTTTTCTTCGCCGCCAGGCTGTCCCACAAGCCCAACGGTTTCGCCGATATCGATGATCTGTGCCGTCGATTTGACGATAAATGCCATCGTATCGGGATCGAGGAAGTTTTTACGGCAGAATTCCTTCTTCAATTCGGCATCGTTGTATTTGCGAACGACATTAACGGCAGTGAGCAAATCTCCCATGGCATGCGCAAATTTCGCATGTACGCGCTTTGCCTGAGCTTCGTGTTCCGGCGGATAAATGAGCGGCGATTTGACCGAAAGCCAGGCCACGGCAATGACGACATCTTCGAGCACGCCCGGGAATTTCATGCCGGCTTCGATCACAACTCGCGCGAGTCGGGGTGAAAGCGGGAAAACCACCATCTTCTGGCCGATATTGGTCAGATGATTCGTTTCATCAATCGCGCCGAGACGTCGGAGTTCGGCGAGTGCATCCAGAATCGACTGATGTGAAGGACGTGTCGGGAACGGGAAGCTTTCGACATCATAAATCCCGACGTCGATCAGGCGAAGAAGAACCTCACTCAGTTCCAGACGCGTGATTTCTTCGTCTGTAAAGTCCACGCGTTCCGAGAGTTTATCCTCCGGAAAGAGGCGAATGCACTGGCCGGGAGCAGTACGACCGGCGCGCCCTGCGCGCTGAGCCAGCGATGCGTGACTGACGCCTTCCTCGCGAAGCATTGTGACATGCGTATCGTTGTTAAATCTTGGAATTTTCGCAATACCACTGTCGATGACGAAACGAACATCGGGAATCGTAATCGATGTTTCAGCGATATTTGTGGCGAGTACGACTTTGCGTTTTCCGGGAATTTCGTCGAATACGCGTTCCTGATCCTCGCGGGAAAGAGCTCCGTACAGCGGCAAAATCCAGAGATCACCAAAACCTTTTTCCGTTGCCTGAGCAATCTGAAGCATTTCCTGACACTGCTGAATGGCGGCCTGACCTGGGAGAAAACACAAAATATGGCCTTCCTGGCCGCTCTTATGGATATGCTTGACTTCGTCGACAAGAGCCGTGGGCATTTCATCGCGTTCGCGGCCATCGACATTGCGATATTGAATATCAACGGGATAAGTCCTGGCCTGAATGGAGATGAGAGGCACGTCACTTCCATCTCCTTTTCGCGAAAAATACTTCTGAAATGTCTCTGCACGAATCGTCGCAGAACTAATAATGACGCGAAGTTCCGGACGTTTTTCGATGGCCATTTTGAGCAACCCCATAGCGAGGTCGATGTTCAGGGAACGCTCGTGAGCCTCATCAATGATGATGACCTGATACTGCTCATAAAGATGATCAGAACGCGATTCCTGAAGGAGAATGCCATCGGTCATGACTTTAACAATGGTATTTTCACTCGTCTGATCATCAAAACGAATGGCAAATCCCACTTCTTCACCGAGTTCACAACCAATTTCATGTGCAAGTCGATGGGAAACACTGACGGCAGCAATACGTCGCGGCTGTGTCAGACCAATACGTCCCGTAATCATCGGATTTCTGAGCAAGATGCGAGGAAGTTGTGTCGTTTTGCCGCACCCCGTTGGCCCTTGAACGACGATAACCTGATGATTTGCCAGGGCTTCGTTGATTTCATCCTGATGCTTGTATATCGGAAGCTGCGTAATTTCTGTCATGTTATTCATCTCCTGAATGGGGGGTTGCAAAGTTCCTGCTGCACGTCATGACTGTCCTGGCTGAATGCTCAAAGACTGACAAATGATGAGTTTATACCGACTGTACAAAAATAAAACAGAAACAAATAAAAATTCGTTGGTCGTTGCGCGTTGTTCGTTGGTCGTTGCGCGTTGGGCGTTGGTCGTTGCGCGTTGGGCGTTGGGCTTTTCCGGGGGCATCTCAGCATCCGCTTCGATGCCTCCGGTTATTAAAGTGGCGCCTTACAGGCGCTCCTGAAGGAAGCATTCGCCAGTGCTTCGCACGCGAATGCTGTCAAATTTGATTAGGTTTAACCGTTCCGCTTGATAATTCGGCGTTGCATGCAACGCCGCAACGTTAATTGCACACTGCACATTGCACATTGCTCATTGAATTGCACATTGCACACCTCAAATCACAAAAATTGTGGTAAACAGCGAAAACGAAATCTGCTTTTTCATGCAGAATATTTCACAATTCCGGCCAAAGACCACGCAAGAAGGAGAAAAATCCATGACAGACAAAGCGCAGCTCGTCAAACACATGCTCATCATTTGCGGACCATCGGGAACAGGTAAATCCACCCTGCTTGGTCATCTTCTTTCGCATCGTGACACGTGCTGTCTTTCCCGTTCGACGACCACCCGCGCCCCGCGGGGAACTGAGCAAAATGGCGTTGAATATGATTTTGTCGACAAAGAAACGTTCCAGAAAAAGATCGATGCCGGAGATTTTGTCGAATATGCCAATGTTTTTGGGAATTTCTATGGCACGCCCCACGAAATGATCCGCAGCACTGTCGAAGAAAAAGGACTGGATGTCCTCTTTGATATCGATGTTCAGGGCGCACGCAATGTCCGAAGTCAGTATCCGGGATGCTGGTGTGTTCTCATTGCGCCACCTTCGTTTGAAGTACTCGAAAAACGCCTTCGCGCTCGCGCGACCGATGCACCGGAAGTCATCGAACGCCGTCTGAATACCGCTCGTCATGAATTAGCTCAGACCGATTTATTTGATTTTACTATCGTCAACGACGATCTCGATACGGCCTGTAGCCAGATTCTTGCGCTTTACGACACTTTAAGAATGAGAAATCGTTAGGATTCTCCTTTGTTTTCTGGCATTCAGGTTTCAAATGCCTGAAATACATAAAATCTGGACAGTTCTATTTTCTCCAGCCAAATCAAAAGAAATCCACAACCACCGACAGGACGTCGGTACCTGCACGTTGCGCCAGGGACGGTGCTTGAGAAGAAATACAGCATGCAATATCAGGAACCACTGGAAGGCCTGACCTGGCTCAACGAAACACTCGTCATTTATCAGGGCATTAAATGCAAACTGACCGGACTTTTTGACCAGGTTTTCGACGCAAAAAAGCAAAATCCATCAGCCATTGTCCTTTCTCGCGTTGGCGATTTTTATGAAGCATTCTTCGATGATGCCAAAATCGTCAGTCGCGCCCTTGATCTGACACTGACGAGCAGAAGCAAAGGCGTCGAAGGCGATGACATTCCGATGGCAGGTGTTCCCCATCGTTCCATTAATGAGTATCTGTTCCAGCTCGTCGAACAGGGATTCCACGTGACCATCGTCGATCAGCTCGAAGATCCCGCAAAAGTTCCTGCCGGAAAACTCGTAAAACGCGGCATTACTCAAATCATTACACCAGGAACGCTTTGCGATGATCGCCCTGGAAACGACAAAAATGCTCGCTTTTTATCCTCAATCGTTTGGCTTGACATTTCGCGTGCAAAGACTTCTAAAAAGGCAGATTCTTCAGAAAACATGCCGCTTTGCGCCCTTTCTTCACTCGACATTTCAACCGGTTATTGCACGATGACTGAGGTCAGTTCGCTTCAATCTCTGCAATCCGAACTCATGCGTTTGAACGTTCGAGAAGTCATTACTCACCATACGGCACAGGATGAACCCCTCGAAAACCTGTTGCGCGGAATTCCCATCACTTATCGCGAGCGCGATCTCTTCGCAAAACAGGAACTGCTCGACCGCTGGATGAATGAAGAGGATGAAGGTGACAACGATTACACCTTCATGTCCAAAGAAAAGTTTCTTTCATTCATTGACCTCATCGATCAGGCGAATTTCAATCTTTCAACGCTTGTTACGGAATCATTTTGCGGACTTCTGATCTATCTTCGCGATTTACACATGCCCATTACGGCCAATATCGAGCAGATATATCCCTATCGCGCAGAAAGCTTTATGCAAATCGACGCCGCAACTTTCCAGAATCTGGAAATCTATGCAACACTTCGCGGCAATAAAAAATCGGGATGTCTCCTCAGCGAAATCGATGACACAGTCACAAGTCCCGGTTCGCGATTGCTCCAAAACTGGCTCGCTTATCCACTCAAAGACTGTAAGGCGATCAAAACGCGACTGGATGCCGTCGAAGAACTGTTCAATCACTTCGAATGCCGCGATGATTTGCGCAAAAAACTGCGAGAAATTGCCGATCTCGAACGTTTATCCACAAAACTGGCCAACGAC
>JAZRWV010000060.1:0-9169 GCA_045599925.1 Myxococcota bacterium | reverse complement strand
CGACGAATGCATTGCTAAAAGATACGAAAAAGACGCAGAATTCAAAAAGATTTGGGATTCGGTGTAAATCCATGTCAGAACTCAGCAAATCAAAGACAAAGGCGCTCATGGCGCGTGCAAGGATGCAGAAGGCGCGCGTTCACATCGGCATGAACGGTGTGACAAAGCCTGTCATGCAGGCGATGAAACGCGCCTTCGATGGCATGTGCACACATCCGGAGCCATGCGATGTCGTTCGCGTCAAAGTTCATCCGACATTCAACGGTGATCTGGATGCAGCCATTGCCAGGCTGACTTGCGAAAGCGATTCCGTGTTCATCGGTCAGGAACGGGAATGGCTGACGTTCTGGAAGCCACATGATAACACATGATAAAAATCACATTGACATATTGTCAGTAAATCACTAGCATCATGAACAATTCGCGATACGCTCCTGATCGCGATAGAGAAAAGAGAGCCAGGCGCCTTCACCATCATGTGACGGCGCCTTTTTTATTTGATTCGTTCGAGTGACAGCTGAACCGTCTGCTTGAGTTCGTTCAGCGTGTTTTGAAAACTTTTGAACGCTTCAGAATTGTCTTTGAACGCTTCAGTCGTCTGTTCAAGAAGCCTGGCATTCTCAGACGAATATCTGGCATTGTCTTCGGCATACTTCTTAAGATTTTCTCTCAATTCCTTTTCAAGTTCTCTTTGCTGCCT
The DNA here is from genome assembly GCA_045599925.1 of Myxococcota bacterium. GTDB lineage: Bacteria > Myxococcota_A > Bradymonadia > UBA4248 > UBA4248 > UBA4248. The sequence continues at coordinate 8,469 of JAZRWV010000060.1, read as the reverse complement.
GAACAGATAAACAACGGCAATGAGCAATATTGCGCATATTGCATAAAGACCATAGGTTGACAGCGCGCCTGCAATCGGTGTGACTTGTTCCATGTTCATTCCCCTTTGTGTTCAATGGCTTTGATGAGCGCGTCATGTTTTGCACTGCAGACGTCAAAAGCCTGTAAAAAAGACGATATCATGCGAAGCAAATCCGCATTCGTTCTGATTTCTGTATGCGAAGGCATTTCGCATGGTTCCAAAAGCGTTTTGGGGATGTCCGGCGCTTTAATCGTCTGAATTGGTGTGCATGGGGCCGGTGTATTCATCGAGCATCCTGCAAACGTCATCAGGCACAGGCTGACACATCCAGTCATTAGCCTGGCTTGATTCATCCGCTTCGATTTCTGCAATCGCTTCCATCCTCGTTTCGTGATTTTTATACGCATGATTCATCCCTTGTGAATAAGCCTGAATGGCATCGTCGATTCGTTTTGACGCCTCATCGATGCGCTGTGCAGCATTCGACATCTCAGCATTAAGCAGGTCGATTTGACGCTGTGCATCCTCAATCTCTGCGTCCCGTTCGCGTATCTGTTCGCGCTGGCATGACGCAATTTCAGCAAATACCGCGATGGATGCGACGAATAGAATCAGGACGATGATAAAAGGCTTTGTGTTCATATTGTCCTCACATAATCAAAACACGTGATTGTAAATACACTAATTTTATTTGAATAAAAATTCACATTGTATAAATTGTTTTGTTGGTCATAGGTACTACGGGGAGCCATGGCCGGGGAGCTTCGGACGTCGGGGGGTCCGAGGTCTTGAAAATTTCAGACTGGACACCCCCCATGTTTATCGGGTTGAAATGAGCGAGATTAAGAAAAATCCGGATGACTGCGAGACCAAAGAAGAGCTTGAAATTTGCTGTAAATTCCTGAGCGCAAAGGAAACGGAGCTTCGAATCAAGGTGAACGAGCGCGAATTTGAAAACAAAAAAGGACTGTTCACAAAGATTGCCGTTGCAAAGGCTGAGTATGAACGCGTGACAACGGAAGTGGTCCGATCGTTCGAAGGATTTCCAGACAGGATTCGCGAAATCTGCGACGGTGTGACGCCTGAGATTTACAACGCCATGCGAGCAGAACTTGAGCGCATTCTGGATGGCTTCAGGGATGCGACGCTGAATCTTGAGCCGGAGCCGACGACGGTAAACACAGAAAAAGAGCGTGAACAGAAAGCAGCATATCGAGCGCGCAAACGGATGAAGGGATAGACATGGCATTCATCGACGCATTCAACAGGCGGCGCGAGCGTCTCGATCCTGCGACGCTTGCTGAGCGCATTCGGCGCATCGACGGGCGCGCATTCACATACGACACAACGCCATTTCTGCGTTATCCGACTGCATGTCTTGGTGACATCGGCGGAACGTGTCGCGTTATCATCCAGTCTCCGGCGCAGGTCGGAAAGACAGTCACGATTGAAAACTTCCTGGCATGGGTATGTGAGTACGACCGGCAGAATGCACTGCTCATTCTGGACAGCGATAAAACTGGCAAGCGCATGTCGAAAAACCGCCTGCGTCCATTCCTTCGGGACACGTGCGGCATCAACACGAAAGAGTCGCGGGCGCTCAATCCGGATGCGTCAAAAGAGATTTCAAATATCGGTCTTGCGCCTGGCGCCAATCTGATTATCGGTTCGAGCAAATCTGCATCGGACCTGTGTTCGACGCCTGTGAAGTATCTTTTGTGCGATGAACTCGATCGGTGGAAGGACAAACTCAAAGACAGTGGAATTTTGTCGCTCGCCTATTTCACTTTGCTCAATACGGCTCGCCTTTGTCGAGCTATTTGCAAAGAAAGGGACGTGCTTATCCGCACGTCCCTTTCTTTGCAAATACGCTCTCTTGCGCGTTCCTGTGTGCTCGACCTGCGGTCTGCGCGCATACGGCACGCGGCGCTACCGCGCTTATACGGATTCATCGGTTGCAGTATCTTCGACCTCGGCTTCTCCCTTGTTTCGACGTTTTGCAACCGCCTGATTTGCTCGATTGATCTCATTTTCAACTTTAGAGACAAACTCACCGTAAATCCCAGGTTTGGCAAGTTTCATTGCATTCAAGTACGGCACAATGCGATCATTGATGAGGGCGAGTAAGGGCTTTTTGAGACTCGACGCGCTCTCTGCTTTCTGCGCGGTTGCCGTATTGAATGCGTCATTTGCATGGTCGAATTCATCTTGAGCAGCTATTAGGGCACTCACAAGTTCGCCAATTCCCTGCAACGCAGAAATGGCATTCTTCGCGTCAGTGGTACTCAAATCTTCGAACAGGCTTTTGATCAGCGACGATTCGCGGGCATAGCTTTCGGCAGTGATCCCCTTGTACTTCGCCATGATTGCGAGCAGTGGCGTTGCCGCCGCCTGAAATGCGGGGATCGGCAAATTCGCATAGCCCGTCAGCGCTGCATTCAGATGGCGGATGATTTCGTCGCGTCTGGAATCCGCAACATCCAGATTGCTCGACGCCTTGTCGGCTTTGATGGCTGTGGTGAGGGATGCCGAAAGTGCCTCGACCTCAGCAAACGTATCCTTCAGATAGACGTCGTCGCTTACACCGGTGCTAGCCTCTACTTCGGCTTTAAACAGCCGGACAATGGCATTCGAAAGGTTGTCGGCCTCTGTAACACGGACAATCACGTTGATCTTCTTCATGGTGTTTACTCCTGGCTCGTGAATTGGGTGGGATACGAATGAAAACCATTTTCATTCGCTTGTTTACACTCTCACTTTGAAACGCTCAAAAATTCATGTAAGTGTATTGAAATCGTCGTTAGTCGTCAATTTCATCTCGAACTGTTCTCGAAAGCCTAAAATGTTCAAAAAATGTTTGAGATTTTCTCGAAAACACAAATTGACAAAAGTCAGCTTGCGGAATTTTTACGTTTGCCCCAAATGGCCAAAGTCACCCTGCGAGATTTTCTCGTTTGCCCAGAATGGCCAAAGTCGGATTGTGGAATTTTTACGTTGGAAACTATACCGATACGCGATGACAACAATGCCTGCCCCTGCTGTCTGTTGCCACTACGTACAGGCCATTTTTGTGGTATGATGCCAAATCTCCCCCGCCAGGGAAGATTGAGAGGGGGCCGAACTATAGGAGACACCATGACCACACTCAGTTGGGAAGAAATAGAAGACCGTGCCGCAAATTTCAGAAAAGCCTGGGAAAAGCAGAAAGGTGCAGAGCGTCAGCAGGCACAATCCTTTTTGCGGGATTTTCTATCCGTCTTTGGCGTGGAGAATCCGCTGGAAAACGACGGCGAGTTTGAGCACAAATGCCCCAAAGAAGTCGGCGATGACGGCTATATTGATTATTTTTTGCCAAAGAAGCTAATCGTCGAGATGAAGTCGAAGGGCAAAGATCTAGGCAAGGCTTTTGAACAGGTCAAAGACTATGTGTTCCATCTTCCAGCCGACGAAATGCCAGAACTCGTGCTGGTGTGTGATTTCGACAAATTCGAGCTGTACCACCGCACGACTGCAGAGCATGTTTCTTTTCGCTTGAAAGATATCCGAAAGTACGTTCGCCATTTTGCGAATATTGCCGGGTACGAGACGCAGCGTATTTACGATGAACAGTTTGAGGTAAACGTCGAAGCAGCCATGAAGATGGCAAAGATTCATGATGCACTCAAGGAGTTCGGCTATGAAGGGCATGAACTTGAGGTCTATCTGGTGCGTCTGCTGTTCTGCATGTTTGCTGAGGATACCGGCATTTTTCCGCAGTTTTCGTTTATCAATTATAACCAGAATTCAAAGCAGGACGGTGCGGATTTGTCTTTGAGATTGCACCAGCTGTTTGAAATTTTGGACATGCCGCCAGAAAAGAGAGCCAAACGAGCAATACTGGCTGCAGATTTAAAGCAATTTGCATACGTCGATGGCGGCCTGTTTCATGAAATACTGCATACGCCAGATTTCAACGAAAAAATGCGCCAAACGCTCATTGATTGCTGTCTTTTCGATTGGAGCAGAATATCTCCGGCAATTTTCGGCTCCATGTTCCAAGGAATTATGGATCCCGAACAACGGCGTGAAATTGGGGCTCACTATACGAGTGAAGAAAATATATTAAAAGTGATCAATCCGTTGTTTATGGATGACCTGTGGGCTGAATTCGAGCGAGTCAAATCAACACCCAAAAAGCTTGAACCCTTCCACGAAAAGATTGCCCATTTACGCATTCTCGATCCTGCATGTGGCTGTGGTAACTTCCTGATTACGACCTATAAAGAGCTTCGCCGTCTCGAACTTGAAATCATCAAGATGAAATATCCATCCAGACAAAGGTTGCTGGATGTTTCGCCATTAATCAAGGTCAGCATTGAACAATTCTATGGCATTGAAATTCTGGAGTTCCCATGTGAAGTCGCGCGAACTGGGATGTGGCTCGTCGAACATCTGATGAATCGCGAAGTTGGCGAATGGTTCGGTATGGCGTATGCGGATTTGCCGTTGAAAAGGTCGGCACATATCTATTGTGAAAATGCATTAAGGCACGATTGGCAGGATTTATTGAAGGATGATAAGGAATATTCGGCAGATTTAAAATTTGATTATATTATCGGGAATCCGCCGTATGTGGGTGCTCGCTATATGAATCCTTCCCAAAAGGATGATTTGGCTCAGGTCTTTGGTAATCAAAAGAATGCAGGAAATTTGGATTATGTCACATGCTGGGTTAAGCGTGCAGCGGATGATATGGCCATTCATTCAAATACGCGAACTGCATTCGTAATGACAAATTCTGTAACGCAGGGAGAGACACCTGCAAATCTCTGGCAGCCATTATTTGATAATGGTTTACATATCGATTTTGCGTGGCGAACTTTTAAATGGACGAATGAAGGGCGCGGCAAAGCTGCAGTACATTGCGTTATTGTTGGATTTAGCAGGTTTGATAAACAGGAAAGAAAAACTATTTTTGATGAACAAATTGATAAAAGAGATGGCAAAGAACTCAAACAGATTCTGAAACAACATTGTAAACAAATTAATGCTTATCTCGTTGATGCACCCTGTATTAGCGTGTTGAGCAGAAATAAGCCATTATGTAACATTCCTGAAATTGGCATTGGAAATAAGCCAATTGATGGTGGAAATTATTTATTCCTCGATGATGAAAAAGATGCATTCGTTAATGCAGAACCCGCTTCAGAAAAGTATTTTAAACGTTGGTATGGTTCCGATGAATTTATCAATAACCGTCCCAGATGGTGTCTGTGGCTTGGAGACTGTGAACCCGCTGACTTACGTAAAATGCCGGAATGCATGAAGCGAGTTCAGGCTGTTCAAAAATTCCGATTAGCCAGTAAAAGTGATGGAACACGAAAACTTGCACAAAGACCTACGCGATTTCATGTAGAGAATATGCCTAAACAGAATTATATTGTTATCCCTGAAGTTTCATCGGAAAAAAGAAAATACATCCCCGTTGGCTATATGAGTCCAGATGTTTTATGTAGTAATCTCGTAAAGCTCATGCCCAATGCCACACTCTATCACTTTGGCATTCTCACATCATCGGTACACATGGCATGGATGCGTGCTGTTTGTGGGCGTCTGGAGATGCGATATCGCTACTCCAAAGACATCGTATATAACAATTTCCCATGGCCGGATTTGACTGTGGAGTGTGGAGTGGGAAGTGGGAAGAAAAAAGCCTCAGAAACCAATGAAGAGTATCAAAAGCGTATTGAGGCTAAAATCAGCCTGTGTGCAGAGGAAATATTGAGAGCAAGAGATAATCATCCTGACAGTTCTCTGGCTGATTTATACGATCCGTTGACCATGCCCCCCGATTTGCTCAAAGCCCACAAAACGCTCGACAAAGCCGTGATGGAACTTTACGGCTATTCGCCGGCCATGAGCGAAGCTGAAATCGTGGCGGATTTGATGGTGCGATATCAAAAGCTGGTGGATGCGGAGCATGCAAATTCTTCCATTTAAGGCGCGGTAGCGTTGCGTGCCGTATTGAGCATAGCGAAATAGGCACGCATAAAAGGGCGTAATGAGCGACAGCGAGTTAGCCCGATAAAAGTGGCGTATCGGCAAAGCCGATAGCCACGATAATAAACGACATACGCCTTAGCGAAGTCTATATTCAGCGTTTGGAACGCCATTTTTTGGACTGCATTGAGCGGAACCAAACCATACGACGATGTTTGCGCACTCGCTCGTGCGCCGTTGTGAACTTCGATTTCGACTGCGATGCCGAAGGCGTGTCTGGACTTCCCGATCCGATGAAAAACGTCAAAGCTGGTTCGAAGCTGTCTCTTGGAACTCCGACACTCAGCGGTTACACGTTCGATCATTGGGAATTTAACGGCAATGAACTTGAGCTCGATGGCGATGGCAAGATCACCGCTCCGAATGTTTGTCGGTGCGGCGCACATCGATCATGTTGAAGACTGGGATGAAAAAAATCTTATTAATGAGCCGATTTTGATTACGTCCATGGCGGAGTTTGACACAAAGCTCGGTGGGGCTGATCAGACAGGTGAAGATCATGCCAATCTTGTGGATGCCGCAAAGGCTGCATTCGAGATTGCCGGCATCAGCAAATGCTGGATGATCAATGTGTTCAATCCAGATGACGGGGATATCGGCGATTTGGATGATGCTGATTATGTCGGAACGGCTGGCGCACAGACGGGGATTTATGCCGTGCAAAAGCTGTTTCCGGATCACGGCGCCGTTCCGAATGTCGTTTGCTGTCCTGGCAGAACAAACGCAACGATTGTGAATGCAATCAAGGCCGTTGTCGAGAAGTGCAATGGGCATTGGGACGGCATCGGCGTGTATGATGTCACACAGGCCGCAAATCAGGTATCCGGCGGCATTGCCGTTATCAGTAACGTCACAAAACAGGTGAATGCTGAAAACCTGATTGCGGTATGGCCGTCTGTCAAAGGCGCTGACGGTGTCGAGGTTGCGGGTTCTGCCGTCGTGGCTGCACTCTATGGCAAAAACGATGCAGTCCAGACTGGGAATGTCCCTGTCAGAACCATCGGCAATACGTCGTTAAGCATTCAGAGCATTTGCACGAATTCGACAAAGTGCAGTCTTTCGGAGTCGGATGCAACACAGCTCAGTGCTGACGGCATTGTGACATTCCTCAATCACGGCGGCGGTCTGTATTCGACATGGGGCGATCACACTTCTGCAATGTCCGCTGGTTCGATTCAGGAAGAACGCGGTCGCTATGACAGCAATATGCGCGTTCTCTATTATCTGACGAACCGTTTTCAGCAGAAATACAGGTTCAGCATCGACAAGCCGATGACACTGACAATGCGAAACGACATCATTCAGGAAGAAAACGACCATCTGGAATACCTTCGGAGCATCGGCGCCATCATTGGCAAGGCTCAGTGCGAGTTTAGAGAGGCGTCCAATCCTGCGGACAATATCGCGCTTGGGCAGTTTGTCTGGAATATCGAGGCAACGGTCACGCCTCCGATGAAATACGCAGAACTCGATGTCGCATTCAGCCAGGCCGGATACTCGGTCTATTATGAATAATAGAGGTGAACCATGGCATTAAAACGCATCAATATTTACGGTCAAATCAAGTCATGTTCGATTTATCCGGTCATCGATGGTGTGGCATCCGAAACGCCTGCAGCGATTGACGCGACGATCACGCTTCCGGCGATTTCGTTTGAGTCTTCGACGGTTCAGATGATGGGGCCGCTGACGGTTCCGGATCAGAGCCGTCTCGGTGACTTGTCTCTTGCGATTACAGTTCCTCAGAGCCGCGATTCGATCAGTCTGTCTGGCAAAGGTCTGAAATCGTATGCGATCCGCTGGGTTCAGGAAGTGACAGAGCCTTCGGGCGCGGTTCGCGTGGTCGGCTTCGTCTGCTATGCGTCCGGCTATGTGACGCAGGTTCCGGAGTCTGCAAAGAATCCCGGTGCCGAAGGCACGGCGGATTACAACGTCAGCCTTGTGAAGTATCGCGTTCTGGAAGACGGAAAGATCGAGCATTTCAACATCGACAGGGCCGCAGGAAAGCTCGTTATCAATGGCGAAGACTACCGGTCCGAAGTGGATGAGCTTCTTTGATGGTGTATCGGCGCCTATGCGATGGCATACGGCGCCATTCGGCTCGGCTATCGCTCTGCGATACGCCTCGCCAGTTTGGAGAATGAACGATGAAACGACAATACAAAACGTATGTATGCCCTAAATGCGGCGCTGGGTGTGTCGAACTTCCGGGACTTGTTCACGTCTGCGAAGAAAAGCATGTCGAGGATGATAAAGCCAAAGACATGAGTTACAACTCAGTCGGGGGGTAAAAAAAATCACTCGATAATGACGAAAAACCTGTTCTTTTTTCCTCAAATCAGGCAAATACTGATTGCTACACGTTGTAGCGCATTTGCATTGGTTTTGAGGAATGAAGCGCGATTATAA
>JAZRWV010000059.1:0-11188 GCA_045599925.1 Myxococcota bacterium | reverse complement strand
GCAGCCGCTGAAAGTGGCGAAGCTCCTGCCGCTGAATAATTCATTTTCATTTAAAGGCCGCTCTTTTGAGCGGCCTTTTTTGTTTGATCTTTCTTCACTTTAAAGTAGATAGAGACGCCGTTTTTCGAACGGCGATTTTTTTGTAACTTCGAAACGATTTGACTCTAAATCCTTCAAGCATTCGGATTTTGCCGTATGCAACGTTTTGATGAGGTGTTGATATGATTGAGAATATGCAGCCTGTACTTAATGACGGACAGGACGAACGTACTGGTATGACTGACGATATGCTCCAGAGAGCTGTCATCGATCACCTGCGTTACTCATTCGCTAAAAATAGCAAAACTGCTTCTGCTGATGATATTTATCTCGCGATGTCTCTCGCCATTCGCGATCGTCTCATCCACCGCTGGATGAAAACTATGAAAAAATATTATCAGACCGATGTAAAACGTGTTTATTACCTTTCGGCTGAATATCTGCTCGGCCGTTCCATGCGTAACAACCTCATGAACATGGGGCTTTACGATACAGCCGACAGACTCATGAAAGCCTATAATCTTGACCTCGCGGATATCGAAACTCGCGAACCCGATCCCGGCCTCGGAAATGGCGGTCTCGGCCGTTTGGCCGCTTGTTTCCTCGATTCTTTGGCAACCCTAGGATATCCAGCTCTCGGTTATGGCATTCGTTATGAATTCGGCATCTTCCGCCAGTCTTTTAAAGACGGCTGGCAGCTCGAAAGTCGCGATCCTTGGCTCGAAAGACTCAATCCATGGGAAATTTCACGCCCCGATCGCGCAGCGATCGTCAATTTCGGTGGTAAAGTCGAACGCAGAGTCGATGAAAATGGAAATCTCCAGTGCGACTGGATTAATACGACGAAAGTTCGCGGCGTTCCTTATGATATGCCAATCGCTGGCTTCGGAACCGAAACCGTTAACTCCCTTCGTCTCTGGTCCGCTCAGGCTACAAATGACTTTAACCTCGGCATTTTCAATGCAGGCGATTTCCGAAAGGCTGTCGAAGACAAAGTCATTTCCGAAACCATTTCCAAAGTCCTTTATCCGGCTGATAACAATCCCGAAGGTCGTGAGCTCCGCCTCAAACAGCAGTATTTCTTCGTCGCATGTTCGATTTATGACATCGTTCGCCGATATAAGAAAACGCATTCCGATTTCAAACAGTTTGCGGATAAAGTCGCTATTCAGCTCAATGATACGCATCCCGCAATCGCCGTCGCTGAACTCATGCGCGTCTTCGTCGATATTGAAAAGATGAAATGGGAAGAAGCCTGGAGTATTACAGAACGCGTCTTTGGTTATACAAACCATACACTCCTTCCGGAAGCCCTCGAAAAATGGCCGCTTCCGATGTTCGAAAAACTCCTCCCGCGCCATCTCGAAATCATTTACGAGATCAATCGCAGATTCCTTCTTCGCGTTCATATCGCTTATCCCGGCGATTATGAGATGCAACGCCGCGTTTCTATTATCGATGAAACCGGTGAAAAATTTGTTCGCATGGCAAACCTCGCCGTTATCGGTTCGCATTCTATTAACGGTGTCGCCGCAATTCACTCAGAACTTGTCAAAACTGACCTCTTCCCGGATTTCGTCAAGCTCTTCCCTGAACGTTTCAACAACAAGACAAATGGCGTAACACCCCGTCGCTGGATGCTTTCAGCTAATCCCGAACTTTCATCTCTTATCACAGAAAAGATCGGCGATTCCTGGATTAAGCATTCCGAAGACCTCAAAAAACTCGAAGCTTTTGCCGATGATTCCGAATTCCTCGACAAAATCGCCGAAATCAAACGCCAGAATAAGATTCATTTCGTGAAAAAATATCTTCCGTTTGATGTTCCCGAAACGATGCTGTTCGACGTTCAGGTCAAGCGTATTCACGAATACAAACGTCAGCTTCTCAACGTTCTTCACGTTATTCATCTGTATCGTGAGCTCAAGAATAATCCGAATAATGCACGCGTTCCTCGTCTCGTTCTCTTCGCTGGCAAGGCTGCTCCCGGTTATGCCGCTGCAAAGCTTCACATCAAACTCATCAACGATGTCGCCCGCATTATCAACGACGATCCGACGATTACAAACAAACTTCGCGTTTATATGTGCCCGAATTACTGCGTTTCCCTCGCGGAAGACATCATTCCTGCTGCAGATCTTTCCGAGCAGATTTCGACAGCTGGTAAAGAAGCTTCCGGTACCGGTAACATGAAATTCGCGCTCAATGGTGCTCTGACTATTGGCACGCTCGATGGTGCAAATGTAGAAATGCGTGAACGCGTTGGCGCTGAAAACTTCTTCCTCTTTGGTCTCACCGAAACCGAAGTCAAGACGCTCAAAGCCGAAAATTACGATCCTAAAGCCTATATCGAAGAAAGCGAGGATCTCAAGGCCGTTCTCAATATGCTCGAGTCGGGGTTTTTCTGCCCGGACGAACGCACGCGCTATCAGGGAATCGTCAATTGGCTGCGCAACAGCGATCCTTATATGCTTTGCGCCGATTTCGACAGCTATATCGCACGCCAAAAAGACGTCGAAGATGCTTTCCTCGATAAACGCAAATGGGCAAAAATGGCCGTTCTCAACATTGCAAATATGGGATTTTTCTCGTCCGACCGCACCATTCGTCAGTATGCTGAAGAAATCTGGAACGTCGAATCCATTGAGGTTTAATTGATATCATTGTCGGGGAAGCCTTCTCGGCTCCTCCGACATTCTTTTAGTTTCTGACTTATTGTATCGTTTTATGATTGGTTCCTTAAGGCATGCTTAGGGGGCGAGAAATAAGTTTTGGAACTTGAAAAATACAAATTCGAGTCCTTTGACCTGCGGCCAATAGACATGCTCGCCAACGTAACCGCGTTGCATGAAAACGCGGCAAAAGACCGTATGTGCCAAAGGCGCATAGGCTCATAGAAATGCAAAATTTTGCGTCTCTATAGCAGTGAAATGCAAAAAGTGATATGCGCGTGTATTTTTCAGAAGAGCCGTTGGGACCAACGGCGTTCTGAAAAATAGCGCGCATCCCGGCCGTATGCAATAGGCCGGGCCCGGGGCGTAGTAGAACTCTACCAGCCCCGGAACAATATCATTCAGAGGTTTAATATGGGATTAGTTGCAACTTTAAAATCTATTAAACCCGCGTTCTGGATTGCAAATGTTCAGGAAGCGGGCGAAAGACTGGCTTATTTTGGTATTCGGGCTGTTTTGCCGCTCATGATGGTTTCTGAGGTCGGTGGCGGACTTGGACTGAACATGTCTGACAAGGGCATTATTTTTGGCTTTTGGGCCCTGATTCAATGTCTTGTCCCCATGTTTTCCGGCGGTTTCAGTGAGAACTTTGGATACAAGAAGTCGATCATCGTGGCGTTTATTATTAATCTGCTCGGTTATCTGCTGATGGCAAATATCTGCAATATTGCGGAATTGTTTGCTGGCAGCGGTCTTCATCCTACACTCAATTTCTGGCTGATGATGCTTGCCGGAATTACCATCGGCCTGGGAACGGCCATCTTTAAGCCGCCTGTGGGCGGCGTCGTCGCCAAATCTCTCAACAAGAAGAATTCGGGATTCGGGTTCGGGCTCTTTTACTGGGTCGTCAATATAGGTGGTTTTCTGGCTCCGATGGCTGCAACGGCCCTGCGAGGTTCGGAAGATGCGCCGACGTGGAGCAATGTGTTTTATGGCGCAGCTATTGTGACGGTCATCAATATTATCTTTACGCTGTTTTGCTTTAAGGAACCGTCTCACGAAGTTGAGGCGGATGGGGAAAATAGCGAAAATGCGGATGAACAGGATGGGAAATTATCGGATGAAAACCCGGATGATGAAACGGCTGCTCCGAAAGAACAAAAATCGGCCTGGAAGGTGTTCTCTGAAACGATGGGAGTCCTTTGGAACGACAAGAAGATGCTGATCTTTTTGCTCATCGTGAGCGGTTTCTGGCTCATGTTTATGCAGCTTTGGGATTTGCTCCCGAATTTCCTCGAAGAATGGGTCGATCGCCGTGCAGTCGGTGGTTTTCTCGTTTCGATAGCCGATGCGCTGAAGCCTGTTTTGGGACTTGGGTGGCTCGGTAATCTCATCGAATCCTGGACTGACAATGGCGCCATTAAGCCGGAAATGGTCATCAACATCGATGCCGCTGCAATTATTTTGCTGGTTTTGCCGTTCTCGGCACTCTTTGCCCGCTTTAAGATGATGACGGCACTCGTCATCGGCATGGTGATTTCCGTGATTGGTTTTGTCTTTAGCGGTATGACGATGAACTGTGGCTGGGTCTGCCTCGCCGTTTTCATTTTCGCAATTGGTGAAATCATTTGCTCGCCGAAATTCGATGAATACGTCGGAATGACGGCTCCTGCCGACAAAAAGGCGATTTATATGGGCTTTGTCAACATGCCGTTTGCCATCGGTTGGGCATTTGGCAACTTCCTGAGCGGTCCGCTCTATGATCTGATGTCTTCAAAGCAAGTCCTCGCTTCGCAATATCTTGTCAGCAAGGGCGTCGCGGCCGAAACACTGGAAAATCTTGATCAGAATGCACTCATGGCAAAAGTTCAGGAAATCAGTGGTTCTGTCGATGTTTTTGCGGCCAATGAAGTCCTCTGGGACGCCTATCAGCCATGGATGATTTGGATTGTTCTCGGCGGTCTTGGCGCTGCATCGATGATTGGAATGATCGCTTTTTACTTAACGAGCGGCATGTCGAAAAATGAGAATGAATCTGACCAAAATAAGAGTTCTGAAGATGGCGATGACAAGGATTCCGAAAATGTTCCATCTGCAGCTGTGGAGAGTGAAGGGTAGTGGGGCTTCGGCAATGCGCCGTGCCGGCGCATAAGCCTTCGCAAGCCGGCCTATTTGATACGGCCGGCTAAAGCCGCTATGCAGTCCGGGGCGTTTTCAAAACGCCGCGGCCCGCATACGCGGCTTTTTTTTGATTTTGTGAAATGCAGGATCAAACGTTAACTCAAATTGGGTTTGATCTGATTCGCGATTTTTTGGCACGACCTCTTTCATCTCAATTAAACATAAAATTTATGAACCAATTTCTTTGCAATGAGGCATTAATACTTAATAATGATGGAGGTATTTGTTCACATCATTCATTCGGGGGTTATGCCGGATGACATGTCTGATTTGTGGCTAATGATAGTTTAATGACTCTTCTTCAACTGTCTTGACTGGCACTCATATGAATACTGAATCCATCATCTATTACGGCGGATCCTTTAATCCGCCTCATATTTCTCATGTCCTCTTTGTGACGGCGCTTCGTGCCTATTTTCCAAATGCGGAAATCTGGATTGCTCCCACGTTTTCTCATGCATTCAATAAGTCCCTGATGCCGTATGATTTGCGTTTGCAAATGCTCAAAGCCGCCTTTGAATCGATGAAAGGCGTCGTCATTTCCACGATCGAACGCGATTTGCACGAATCCACAAGCTACACTGTTGACGTCGTGCGGGCGTTAAATCTCAAATACCCCGACAAAAAAATACTCGTCGCCGTCGGTTCGGATATCGTTCCGACACTTTCTCAGTGGCATGAATACGATGAATTGATAAAACTGGCGGAATTCCTCGTTTTTCCCCGTGAGGGCTACGACAATTCGATAGCTTTTGACATGCCGCATCTTCCTGAAATTTCCAGTTCCGATATCCGCAATGCCTGTGCTGCTAAAAATTGGGATTTTGTCAGAAAATATGTTCCAGCCCGTGTCGCTGATATCCTGATGCATGACGATTCAGAACTGTAGAGCCATTGCGCACTTTGAAAAACGCCCGGCCCGCATACGCGGCATTTTTTGAATTAAACCAATGCAGGACCCAAAAAAAGGCACCCGTCGGGGTGCCTTTTGTCATGAATTGAAAACGGAATGACTTAGTTGGCTTTCAACCAGCCATCGCGCATCCATTTGCCGTAACCTTCGGGATCGATGAATGAGCCTCGGGCCTGATTGTTCTTATTGTAATTGGACGTATAGTAGCTGTACATGCTTGTACGCATGGCCTGTTCGGTTGTACCTCTCTTATTGGCTTGTTCTTTAATGAAGCTTGCCGGGAAGTAGACGTCGAACATATGTTTGCCATTGACTGCGCCATCTGCATCTTTGCCGTAAACGCGAGCGGCATAGTTTCCGGTGAGGTGACCGGCCGTTGTATGGCCATAAACGCTGGCTTCCTCGCCAAGAGCTGCAGAAAGTGCCTGTGCAAAGGAACCTTCGCCGCCCTTGAACGGATCGTTTTCACCAACGGTGCCGTTTGGTTTGCGTTCGTACCAGTTTGCGGAAGTATTCTTGTTTCTTGCGGTATTGCAGGCATAGAGCTGAACGCGAACGTCGGTGGCTACGCAACCCTTGATGGATTTGGCAAAGTCCTGAACATCACCGATTCTGAAGTAATTGCCGTTGCCGAAGTTGAGGCCGGTTTCATAACCATGGCAAAGAATGGACAGATTCTTAATGACACAGCATTTGGAGTCATCAAAACCGGCGCGAGGATGATCAGCGAGGCATTTCTTTACGCTGGCCGTGAGGTCGATGATATCCTGTTTGAATTGTGAGTAAGAACCGAGAACCTTAAAGGCTTGTGTTGAGAGTTTGCCATTCGAAATACCGATGGTGTTGTACTCTTTGATGTAGCTGCCGGCCTGATTTTGGAATTCGGCATCATTGCTGCTTCCGGTCTTCGGATATGCAAAGCATGCATTGAATCCGTTCGGATAATTGTCTCGAATGAAATTGGCAACAGCGGCATCACCGGTAACGGCTTTAGCCGTCTGCTGTGTGACTTCACCACCAGAGCTGACTTTGCCTTTTGCTGTTTCCAGAGCAGAACCACTGCGGTTTGAGCAAAGGGCGTTGAGGCTGAGACCATACTGTTTTGCGGCATTGTCGCCTTTGGTCCAGTTGCCGCCACCGATTTCTGTGAGGAAGTAATTGATGAGATCCTGGTTCGTTTTGAAACCACGATTTTTGACGATGGTTTCGAGTGAATTGGGATCATCGGTCTTCGGAGTTTCGGTCTTCGGAGTTTCGGTTTTCGGAGTTTCGGTTTTCGGAGTTTCCTGTTTCGGGGTTTCTACCTGCGAACCGGAACTGCTGCGAGCTACAGTGCCGGAGCGGTTGTTGCAAAGTGTATTGATGTTGACGCCATATTCCTGAGCTTTTTTGGCTGCGCCATTAAAGTTGTTGCCGCCGAGGCTGTAGAACAGGTTGATGAGATCCTGATTCGTCTTCACATTGGGATGCGATTCGAGGAGCTGATCGAGTTTTGTACCGCCGGAAGTCTGTGTGGCTTTCGGGGTTTCAACCGGTTTTGGTGGTTCAGTCTGTTTGGGCTCTTCGACCGGAGTTGATGCTGAACGGGCGACTTTTCCCTGACGATTACTGCACAGATTGTTGATATCGACGCCATATTCTTTTGCCTTACTGGCTGCGCCGTTAAAGTTGTTACCACCGAGGCTGTAGAACAGGTTGATGAGATCCTGATTTGTCGTAACATTGGGATGACTGGCCAGTAGCTGATCGAGTTTTGTTCCCGATGACTGAGTCGTTTGAGTCGTTGTCTGGGTTGTCTTGGACTGACCCGTTGACTGAGTGGTTTGGGTTTTGCCAGAACTGCCGTCGAGAACGAGATCTTTGAGATAAACCCAGCTGCAAATGCCGGTTTTATCAAGCAGGGCTTTGTTGCCGCTGATCTGGCTGACGACATAGCTGCCTTGTTTTACCCAGTTCGGAATGCTGGTGTTATTCGCATTGGCGTATGTTGAACCGGTAATTCTGACTTTTGAACCGACTTTGATATCGCCGCTTGCACCTGCATTTGCATTTGACGAACCGCCTGTTGAACCGGATGTCGTGTTGCTCGCTTTGGACCCCAAATCGATGCCGCCATTCCAGCCCCAGCTTTTGTAAATGCCTTTCGCTCCTGCATCATCTTCCTGAATGTTTGGATACGCATGGACGACTTTTTTGCCTTCACCGGTCGCAATACCGACGTGACCATATTGGGCACTGCCCTTCATATAAACAGCTGCACCGGCAGGCGGGTTGCCTGATTTTCCACCCCAGCACGCTTCTGCTGTTTTCGCACAGTCTTTGCTGTAACGCGGCTGAACTTCTTTCGCAACCATGTCCGCTACAAATGCCTGACACATTCCCTGCCACTTCGTGGAACCTTTGTTTGCTCGGGCATGTGCTACAACCTTTTCACCAATGCTTTCTGCCATGATGTTTTCTCCTTCTTTGAGTTGGTTTGTCGATATGTCGTTTGTTCCTTAAAACAAAAACTGAAATTATTTATGCAAAAAATGTTCCGCGAGCGTTCGGTATTTTATATGTTCGTTATTCAATGATATACTCATTATATTTACAAAAATATCGTGAATGTAAAAAAATAATTCAAATATTTGGTGGCTTTTTGAATTATTTTCTATCTGCATGGCGTTGTCGGTGTAAAATACGTTATCATTATTGACGAAATTGGGGGGATTTTCCCCATGAGGGGAGGCTTTTGATGGGGTGTGCTGTTTTCACCTTAAGGCTGGTTCAACTTGAATCCTTGTACTAATCGATGTCGTCTGGATTGGGCATATGAAGTCGGATTCCATTGTTTGTTAAGGCGGCCCCTTTAATCCGGTTCACATTTCTCACGTCCTCTTCGTGACGGCACTTCGCGCATATTTTCCAAATGTGGAAATCAGGATTTCTCCCACGTTTTCTCACGCATTCAACATGCCGCAAAACAGGCATGGGATTGGTGCTCCCAATAAAAAAGGTGTCGGTGTATTGTCCTGCAGTGGCATGCCATCTGCTGTGTCACTGCGGGAAAGTCGACGCACGCATGACGTATTGTCATTAATGCCGTTGTACGCAGCGGCGATAACGGCAATAGTTCTCTCGTGTTCGAGCCTCAGAATTTGTGCGTCGAGGTGAGTGGAGTGAAAAAGGAACCTCTGGATAATTCATTAAGAATAGTTTTCCAATTCATTTTGTTTTTGTTTAAGCATTCAGCATCCCGGATGGGCGAAGCGAATCCGCATCCTTCCTCCATTGAGGAGGTGGTGCCGCAAGGCGGCGGATGATGGAAAAATAACAATTATTCAGGTATTCCTTAAAAAAAACTTTATTTCTGATTTGTTGATGACTAAACTGGATAATGTCGAGATATTGTCTCTATATGTAGCACGTAATAATTCAGAAGAATTAAAATGAATAAATATATAAGTCTGAGTCTAATAATATCTTTTTTCCTTTTGGGCTGTTCAGATAGAGCCGGGGGGACTGGTGTCACTATTTCGATTGAATCGCATCAGTCAATGGGAAAAACAAACGATAATCCCGGTAATCCCGGTAATCCCGGTAATCCCGATAACCCCGGTAATCCCGGTAATCCCGATAATCCCGATAATCCCGATAATCCCGATAATCCCGATAATCCCGATAATCCCGATAACCCTGATAACCCTGATAATCCCGACAAATGCGAAGGTTGGATGGATGGTGTTACGGATTTTTCGTATGTTCAGTACAAGACTTCGACAGAAGATTTGCTCTTGCAAAAGGAACGATACGATGGCGAGTCTGTGGTCGAGAATCAAGATTTAGAAAATAGTGTAAGTGCAACGAATGCCTTGCCTATGCATATTTTTGACATTGATGTCGGAACGGAATGTGGAAATACTCAGATAAAATACAAAGGGCGTTCACATGATGGTGAGCGTGTTGCACTGTATGTTTACAATTTCCGCAATCATCAGTGGGACAAATTCGATTCAGCAATGACCGAGGATGCAAAAAACAACGAGCTGATTGCTGTTGTCGATAATGCAACCTATACGAACGAAGGAAAAATGAGGGCACTTGCAGCTCCGGAGCTTGCCGCAAATGGCTCGGATACCATCATATTTTCCGGGGATACACAGGATTTTACTTCAAAAAATTCTAAAACAGGATTGCGTTCGAATGAGCGTTTTAATTCTGTGATGACATATGCACGCGATCAATTTTTGAGTGGAAATGCGGCGTATTTTCATCAGGCTGGGGATATTGCGAATAGTGTTGTGTTGAGCGAGGAAGAACTAGATGTCGAATGGAAAATTGTCGATGAAGCCCTTCAGATAATTGATGATGTCGGAATGCCGTTTTCGATCTCCGCAGGAGATCATGACACTTATTTGAAATTGTCGAGCTATGAAGTCAATGCACGAGCTGCATTTGACAAATACCTTTCTGCAGCGCGATATGCAGATAAGATATATTATGGCGGCAATTTGGATAATAACTATAATTCCTATACGTTGGCGACAATTGCAGGTCGTGATTTTGTGTTTGTCAGTATGGGGAAAGAGAGCTGGGAATATGCGTGGACGAATGACGTATTGAAGCGTTACAGCCATCGCATTGGAGTGATTGGACGCCATAACTATATGGCAGATGGCGAGGTGCATTTACTTGGAACTCGTATTTGGAATATGAATGTTATTCCCAATGAAAATGTTAAGCTTGTTTTATGCGGGCATGTCGGACAGCGCAGTTATCTTGTCGGTAATGCCAAGGAACGAAAAGTACTTCAGATTGTGGTTGATTATACGAATTACAAGCCCTATCCGGCAGGAAATGAAGGCTGGCTTCGTCTGCTTCAGTTTCGCGATAACCGCATTTATAACAAGACCTATTCTCCCTATCTCAATGAGTGGATGACGTCTGAGAGCGATGAATGGGATGAAGAGTTTATTTTACCGGATTCGGAGCGTGAGCTTCATTCGAGTGGTTTGACAGCACAGCCATGTGAGGATTGTGAAGTTACACCTGTTTGCAGGAGATATTTTAAGTGTCCTCGAGAGCTTTCGGCACTGGCTGGTATCTCTGAAGATGTTATAGACGAAACACCGGACGATGGGAATGCTCAATAATACCTGTTCATATGCAGGTATGGTGTAAAGGCGCTTTCCAATGTGCAGGAAGGCGCTTTTTTGATTTCAGAGAGATTTTGAGGCATTATTTGTGCTGTAAGAGTAATGAAAAAAAACAAAAATAAAGTTTGACACAGCGCATAAGACATCGTATAAGCCGCGCTCGTTCGACGGGTTCTGAAAAAGAGCCTGCGGCAATCTTGAAAACCGAAGAAGAGAGAGAATAATAAGCAGAAGTGCGAGCCTAA
>JAZRWV010000058.1:0-12411 GCA_045599925.1 Myxococcota bacterium | reverse complement strand
ATGTCGTCGAAGAAGCTAAAGCTGAAGATGTCGTCGAAGAAGCTAAAGCTGAAGATGTCGTCGAAGAAGCTAAAGCTGAAGATGTCGTCGAAGAGGCTAAAGCTGAAGATGTCGTCGAAGAAGCTAAAGCTGAAGATGTCGTCGAAGAAGCTAAAGCTGAAGATGTCGTCGAAGAGGCTAAAGCTGAAGCAGCTCTGAATACAAACAGCGTTGAAGATTGCTGCGAAAGCATTTACCGTCTTTCTGACACCAATAAGAAAGAAGAAATTAATGATGTAGTTGCCAAAGCCTGCGAACTCATCAACGATCTTGATGGCGCCACGACACTCTGTGATGCACTTGATGAAGCCGGATGTGATGAAATTCTGGCCAATGCACTTGCCAAACTCGCAGATAAAGTCACGGATGAATCATCCAAACGTCTTCTTTCTGCAGACTGGGCCGATGTCCTTGATCTTCGCCTCAATCAGCGCATTGAAGCACTTGAAATTGCCTCCCCAATTGCCGATGGTGAAGACAGAGCGGCTTATAAAGCCAAAGCAGTTGTCGCTGGTGATGACAAAGGTAAACTTCAGGAACTCGCCAACAACATGCAGGAACTCCTGAAAAAGCTTCGCAGAACACCAGATGAAGTTCCTTTCATGAGCGACCTGGCGCATCTCTACAGCGAACGTCTTGATTCTCTTAAAGATGCGGAAGAACAGTACAAACGCATCAAGCTGGCCGAACCTAAAAACAGCAAAATGCTCAAGTTCTACTGCCGCTATTATGCATCAACAGGTGACTGGCAAAGAGTTTTAAGCTCACTGCAAACGCTCAAGAGTGCTGTTGCCGGCAGCTACAGAGAGCTGTCTGTTTCCCGCGAAATTGCACGCATTAGTGAAGAAAAACTGAACAACCCAGGAAAAGCAGTCAATGTCTGGAATCAGATGCTTAAGGAAGGTTGTTTTGTCGACGTTGCTCGCGAAGAACTTATCGCTCTCTATCAGCGCATGCAAAAATGGCAGCCGCTGCTCGATATCTACAAAACAGATCTCGAAAACCTTAAACCAGAACAGAGCGAAGAAAGAATCGCCATCCTCGGTAAGAGCATCGCTATTTATGATGAACAGTTACATAACGAAGCGATGGTACTTAAACTCTATCATCAGATTCTCGAAATCGATCCAGACAACCAGGAAGCCGTAGATGCCCTCATCGATCGCTATGAATCCGCCAAACGTTGGAATGATCTGCTCAAGATTCTGAATCAGAAAGCAGAAAGTGCCAAAGACCAGGATACGCGAGTCGATATTTACTATCGGATTGCAGCTATTTTAAGCAACAATCTTGGAAATGTTGCCAAATCCATCGACCCACTGAACAAAGTCATCGAAATCGATCCCACCCAGACAAAAGCTCTTCAGCAGCTGCATGAATTCTATGAACAACGCAACAACTGGGCAAATCTTTACGATATCATTGAAAAAGAAGCAGCTGTTGCAAAAGAAGCTGAAAAAATTTCCCTCTATAAACGTCAGGCTGAAATTGCAGAAAACAATCTCCATAGCCCAGAAAAAGCCATTGGAAGCTGGGAAACAATGAGCAATTGTCTGGATGATCCGAGCGAAGCTCTTGAAGAACTCGAAAGACTTTACAAAAAGCAGGAAAATTATGAAGCTCTGTTAAAAGTTTATGAACGAGCCATAGAGCATTCACACAGTGAATCCGAACGCGTCGAACAGATGGAAAAAATTGCCGACCTCTATCTCGGGCATCTCAATGCCAGAGACAAAGGTATCGACATGTTCCGCAGCATGCTTGATCTTGAAGAAGGCAAAACACAGGCACTCGATCAGTTGACACAGATTTTCCGCGAATCGGAAGACTGGGACGAACTCATCAAACTTTATATAGATTTGGATCAGGCTCCTCAGCTCTATGAACTGCTCGATCTCACCGCCAGTGATCTCGATGATGATTCCGTGCAGATTGAACTTTATGAGCGCATGGCCGGCGTCGCCAAAGAACATCTGCACGACGACGACATGGCAATCGAGGCTTATGAAAAGATTCTCGAAGTCGACTCCACTCATGAAAAAACGGCTCGCAGTCTGCTCGCCTTCTATATCGAACGCAACGATCATGCTAAAGCCATCGATGCCATCCAGATCATCATTGCCTGGACTTCTGACAATGAAGAAAAAATTGAAAAACACGTGCAGATTGCTGATCTGTATGAAAACGAGCTTAGCGATTTCGACAATGCAACAAACTGGTATGCCAAAGCAGTTTCACTTGCACCGGAACGAAAATCCCTCCGTGAGCACTTTGAACAGCTCGCAGAAAAGAATGATTCCCCTGCACTTCTTTATGAGATTTATTCAAAACTCGTAAAACAGGAATCTCTCGACGATGAATCCAGAGTCTCCATGCATCGCGCACTTGCTCAGATCTGTCAGCAAAAACTCAACAAGCCTGATGATGCTATCACAAGCTGGGAAGCCTGCCTTGCAGCTGATGCAAAAGACAAAGATGCCATTGACGCTCTCGATTCCCTGTATGAACAGACCTGCAGCTGGTCAAAACTTCTCGACATCATCAATCGCAAGCTTGAACAAACGGATGCCCCCGAAGACATTTGCAAGCTGTCCTTCAAACGTGCCGGCCTTCTTGTCGATCAACTCGATAACCATGAAGAAGCTGAAAAATCCTACCTCCGCATCCTTGAAATTGACGATGCAAATCTTGACGCTCTTCACGGCTTGAAAGCCATTTATGATGCCACTGAAAACTGGGAAAAACTGGTCGACGTTCTCAAAAAAGAGCAGTCTATTGCAGTTGACAACAGAATCGATATTACATTTGACCTTGCAGAGGCTGAAAGACTGCATCTTAACCAGACTTCGGATGCTATCCAGCTTTATGCCTCCATCCTCGATGAAGATGCTTCTCATGAGCGCACGATTGCCACACTCGAATCCCTCATTCATGATGGCGTTGAACCGGCAAGACTCGCACAGATCCTTGAACCTGTCTATGAACGTGCAAGCAATCACGAAAAACAGTGTGAAGCCCTCGAAATCCGCCTGAAATCACTCGAAAATGCAGAAAAAATCCCAGTTCTCTGGCAGATTTATGACCTCCGTCATGATGTCCTCAATGACGATACGGCTGCATTCGATGTCTCTGTTCGTCTCTTCGGCATTACCCCTGAAGACGAACGCATCTGGGACAACCTCGAAACAATCGCCAAGAACAGTGACAGTGAAACGCGCTGGTCTCAAATCAACAATCTTTATGCCGATATTGCTGCTGACGATGAATTCAACGATGAATGGAGATATCAGCTCCTCCGTCGCAGAGCCACAATCCTTGAAGAACAGCTGAGCAATGAATCCGAGAGCATTAATCTTTGGGAACAGCTCCACAATCATGCCCCAGAAGATCTTGAAGCCATTCAGCATCTTGAAAATCT
Source organism: Myxococcota bacterium (assembly GCA_045599925.1). Taxonomy (GTDB): domain Bacteria; phylum Myxococcota_A; class Bradymonadia; order UBA4248; family UBA4248; genus UBA4248. The sequence goes on along the minus strand of JAZRWV010000058.1, from coordinate 8,954 downwards.
GTATAAAAATAGCTCTTCGTTTGAAAAACTCGTCAAACTGTATGAATTCGAAACCAATCTCTCCGATTTCTCGGATGATGACAGAATCAGAATCCATCTCGAAGCCGCTCAGATTTATGAGGATATCCTTGAAAAACCTGAAGATGCAATCCGCATCTATCGTGCTGTACTCGACATCGATTCCTCCCGAGATGAGGCTCTGACTGCACTTGAACGACTCTATGCAGCCAATGACATGTGGAATGACCTCGCTGCCCTTTACGAAGACGAACTCAACATCTACTCCGATGCATCCCGAATCAGCTCCATCAGATCAAAACTTGCTGATATAAGCAATGCGCATCTTGCCAATTACGGTCGCGCCATTGAATGCTACGAGGCACTTCTCGCAGAAGAAAAGAATGACGATGTGATCGCCTCCGCCAATACACTCCTCAACAAACTCGTTTCTGTTGAAGATGAAAAGGCACCGGATTATCGAGCCTCTCTGTGCGAACTTCTCGAACCCATCTTTGTCGACAATTCCAACCTCAATGATCTGATTTCGCTGCTCCATATTAAACTCAGTGATTGCGACGACTCCTATGAAAAAGTCGAACTCAATCGCCGTATTGCCGGCATTCTGAAAAACGACCTCCATGACGACAGCAGTGCCTTTGATGCATTGAGAGCCGCACTGAAAATCGATGTCTCCGATGAATCTCTTCGTTCCGACTTCGAAGAACTTGCAGGCAAACTCGAACGTCCTGCCGATATCATCAGTCTCTACGATGAAAGCCTTAAATCGGTTGAAGATGACACGCTTAAACACGATTTGTATAAACGCATGGCGGGCATCTATGAAAATGATCTTCAGGATTCAGCGCACGCCATCGACGCTTATCGCAAGATGTTGGAAATTGATGAGATGGACAGCGAGCCTCTCAATGCTCTTGAAAATCTATACACGAATGATCAGAACTGGAAAGAACTCATTGATATCCTTAAACGTAAGGCAGAAATCGGTTCCGGTGATGAAAAAGTTTCCATCCTTCGAAAAATGGCTACGATTAATGGCGACTGCATCAATGATACAAAAGCCGCAATCGAAAGCTACCGCGAGATTCTCGACAATGTTTCCGATGATCGCGAAGCACTGAGTGCTCTCGAATCCCTCTATGCTCAAACCGAAGACTGGGAAAATCTTTCCGAAAACTACGGCATTAAATTACAGCTTTCTTCCGACAATGATGAAAAACGTGCCATCCTCAAAGAAATGGCTCTCCTCCAGGAAGACAAACTCAAACACTACGATGAAGCAACTCAGCTCCACGTTCAGATTCTCGATATCTTCCCCGAAGATGAAGAAGCTCTGGATGCCCTTGAACGCCTCTATCAGAGTCAGGAAGCTTACGACGATTATGCCGATATCCTTCGCAAAAAACTCGAAATTCACAAAGATTCTGAACAGGCCAATGAAATCGAATTCCGTCTTGGTCAAGTCAATCAGAACAAACTCAATTCTGTTGAAACCGCTATCGAGCATTACAAAGCCATCATGGATCGCAAATCCGATCATGTTGAAGCCCTCGATGCTCTTCGTGGTCTCCTCAATGATGAAGATTATCGACTTGAATCATCCCGTGTCCTCGAATCTGTGTATGAAAAAACAGAGCAGAGTGAAAAATTAGCTGAAATCCTTGAAATTCAGCTCACCGATGAATCCGATCCTTACACTCAGGTTGAACTCCTCAAACGCATTGCATCCATTCATCAGGACAAACTCTCTGACTATACCTCTGCATTCAAGGATGTCGCTCGCATTCTCAAGCTCAACCAGGACGAAAACTACGTCATTCAGCTCGAATCTCTCTCCGATATTCTCAACAATACGAATGAACTCGTTGATGTTTATAAGGACGTCGTAACCGGCATTTACGAACCGGATCAGCAGGTCTCATTCAATAATAAGATTGCAGATCTCCTCCTCGGCAACCTCAATGACGAGACTCAGGCTGAAACCTATTACAAAGCTGCCCTTGAAGTTCAGTCCGATGATGCACATGCTCTCAACGCGTTGGATGAAATCTATACAAAACGCGAATCCTGGAAAGATCTCCTCGGCATTCTCGAAGCAAAACTCGACGCTTCAATGGATCCGGAAAACCAGCTCCCATTGCTCTATCGCACTGCGGAAGTCCAGGAAAGCCGATGCCAGGCTCATGACGATGCCATCTCAACTTATCTGCGTATTCTCGAAGTCGAACAGGGGTCTGCAAAAGCCAGAGAAGCTCTCTCGACAATTTATGAACAGCAGGAAATGTGGTCAGAACTCACCGATCTGCTCCGTGCTGAAATCGATGATGCCTCTGAGCAAGATGCCTCACACGCACTCAAATTCAAACTAGCTAAAGTTCAGAATGAAAAACTTCAGGATTCCTTCGAGGCTATTCAAACACTCCAGGATATCCTCAGTGTGAACGCAGATAACAACGACGCACGCTCATATCTCGAAGAACTCTTCGAAGCTGGTGACAACTCCACTGCTATCGCTGAAATCCTTGAGCCCATTTACAAATCACACAACGAGTGGGAAAAACTCATTCATTCTCTCGAAGTTCGTGCAAAACTCGAAGAAGACGAATTCTCCAAAGCTCAAATCCTTGATGAAATCGCAAAGACTTGGGCAAACAACCTTAACAATAACTCAAAATCTCTCGAGACTTATGGCCGCATCCTCATGTTGCAGCCGACCGAAGCCTCTGTTCAGGCTCAGGTCGAATCGCTTGCTGCGCAAACGGGTGAACTCCAGGTTTGGGCTGATTTATACGACCAAATCATCAACGAAAACCTCGTCCAAGATTACTCCGACAAACGCATCATTATGCTTTCTCTTGCAAAACTTCAGTCTGAACGCATGGGCAATAAAGAAAAAACATGTGAACTTTGCGAAAAAATGCTCGCTGAAGATCCAGAGGAACTCGATGCTTATGATGTTATTGAATGGTGCCATGCACAAAATCGCAACTACAAAGCACTTCTCGAACTCTGGCTCAGAAAATCTGAAATCGTTCAGGATCAGGATGAAAAACTCGGCCTGATGCTTCGCATCGCAACACTTCAGGAAGAATTTGATCACGATGATCTCGCTGCCTGCAAGACTTATCAGCAAATGCTCGAGATCGATCAGAATGCACCCTCGGCTGCTGTCACACTCGAAAGACTTCTCCGAAAAACTGAACAGTATTCCAAACTTGCAGACTTCTATCGTCAGCAAAGTGATTATGCCTCCAGCGATGACGCTCGCGTGGAATACCTGCATAAACTCGGCGTTGTACTCGCAAAAGAACTTCACAACAATGACGAAGCTGTTGAAGTCCTTGGAAATGCACTCAATATTCAGCCTTCCTCTACTGCATGTAAACGCGCCGTCGAATCCATGCTCAATGCAATGGATGCCACTCCGGAAAATGCTGAAATCAGAAATACAATGGCCTGCATGCTCGAACCTCTCTATGCTGATGATGAGTGGAACAAGCTCGCTCGTATTCTCGACGTCATGATCGATGTCGCTGATGATGCTGATTCCAAAGTCGGACTCTATATGCGCCAGGCTGCCCTGTACGAATCTCATGATTCTCACGCAAAACGTGCATTCGACACCTATGCAAAAGCTTTCACTCTTGCCCCTGCAACAACCGAAGCTAAAGACAAACTCGAAGCTATTGCACCTGAACTCGATAATCCTCAGCTTCTCGCTGATGTCTACACAAAAGCCATCGACGCTTGTGAAGATGATTTCGACAAGGTCGCTCTCTATGAACGCCTCGCTGATATCTGGAATAACGACATTAAAAATGCTGATAAAGCTGCTGAATCATATGAAGCCATCCTCGCACTCGATGATTCAAATCTCAAAGCCATCTCCGCTCTTGAGACTCTCTACGCAAATGCTCAGCAAAATGAAAAGAGTGTCGCAGTCCTCAAAAAACATGCGGAACTCGCTTCCAACATGCTCGATCAAAAAGATCTCTATTACAGAATCGCTGAACTTCAGGAAAAAGCTCTCAATCAGGCTGATGAAGCTATTAAAACTTATCAGACTATCCTCGATCTCGATGCTGAAGATCAAATCGCTCTCGATGCTCTTGAATCTCTCTATTCTGCAAGCGAAAATTGGGAAGAACTCATCATCATTCTCAAACGCAAAGTCGATGCCGCTACCGATGAATCTGACAGAATCAACCTCTCTGTCTCTATCGCTAAAGTTTATCGCAACAAACTTAATGATATCGACAGCGCAATTGAGAATTACGTTCAGGCTCTCAACGAAGATCAGCACAATGTCGATGTCCTCTCGGCTCTCGAAGAACTCTACTCTGAAACCAAACGATATGATGATCTTCTTGAAACTATTCAGACAAAAGTTGACTGCGCTGCTCAGAACGGCAATACTCAACTCAAACAGAGCAATGAACTCAAAATGGCTAAAATTCTCATCGATAATACCGATGAAAAATCTCGCGCCATCGAAGTCCTCAACAATATTCTTAGTGAAGACGACAGCTGCTCTGATGCCCTATCAATGCTGAATCAGTTGCTCGAAAATGAAGCCCTCATCAATGATATCGCCGCGATCCTTATGCCAATCTATAAAAATTCAGATAGCCATCGCGACTATATCCGCGTCTGTGAACGTCAAATCGAAGTCAGTTCTGATGATTTCGAAAAACGTTCTCTCTACCTCGACGCAGCTACTGTTGCTGACGAAAAACTCAGCGATTCAGAAAAGGCGTTTGAATTCATTACATCTGCTCTCATCGCAAATCCAACGGATGATGAAATCATTCAAAAAGCTGAAGCTGTCGCAAATCATCACGAATGCTATACAAAAGTAACGGATCTCTGTGAAAAGGTCATCGCTGAAGCCAACGATCCAGATGCCACAACAAAACTTTCACTCATTGCTGCCCGTTATTATGAGAACAATCTCAGTAACGTCGACAAGACAATCGAACAGTTTGAACGCGTCATCGAAATCGATGCTCTCCACGAAGCTGCTCTCGAAAATCTGCACCGTCTCTACAAACAAACTGCAAAAAATGACAAACTTGCAGATATCCTCCAAAAACGCATTGACGCTGGCGCTCAGCCTCTCAATGAAATCCGTTATGAACTCGTTGAACTCAAGCTTGACGACGCTCCCGCTGAAGCTCTCGAAATCCTTAAACAGATGCTTTGGGATGAAGCCGATAACGAAAAAGCTCTCGCTGCTCTCGAAAAACTTCTCCCGCACAAAGAACTTACGCTCGACATCGCTGAATTCCTCGAACCCCATTACAACAAGACTGGCGAATCCGAAAAACTCGCCAACCTCCTCCGGGCTAAAGTCGAACTCACCGAAGATAAGTCCGATGCAATTATGCTCCTTAAACAAATTGCTAAGATCGAACTTGATCTCCTGCACAATGACAAGAACGCCTTTGACACGTATGTCACAACCCTCGAAAAAGATCCTTCCGATTCCGAAGTTCTCGCTGAAATCGAAAAAATCGCTGAAAATCTCGGTCTCTGGAAAGATCTCTCCAATGCATACACCAAATCCATCGAAGCCGCTTCCGATGACTCTGATAAGGTTGGCCTCTATACAAAACAGGCTAATATCCTGACCGAACATCTCATGGCTTACGACGACGCAAAATCCGCTCTCAACACAATCCTATCCATTGAGCCAGAAAATCTCGATGCCCTCAGAAGCCTCGAAAAAATCTATTCAAAACTCAATGACAATGAAAATCTTCTCAACACAAAGGCGCGTATCGCTGAACTCACTTACGAACCTGATGTTCAGAAACAACTTCTCTACGATTGTGCCGACATCGCACTCAACACTCTCATTCAGGATGAACGCGGTATTACATTCCTCGAAAAGATCGTCGAAATTGATGATCACGAAATGATGGCTATCAATACCCTTCTCCAACTCTATGGATCGGCTGGATCTTTTGATAAATATGTCGAACTCCTGAACAAAAAGCTCCTTAATGTCTCCGATGATCAGGAACGTTATGCCATATATATGGATCTCGCCAAGACGAACGAAACTAAACTCAATGACCTGGCTGCCGCTATCGAAGCTTATCAGAATGCCCTCGCGATTCGCCGTGATCCCTCAATTTACAAGGCACTTGAAGTGCTCTACACGAACCACGAACAATTCCAGGATCTCGATGATCTCTACCTGTCACAGCTCGATAACATAACAGATCCTGCTCAAAAAGCCGCCATTAAGATTAAACGGGCTCACATCGCTGACACTCAATTCAAAGATGACATGCAGGCTGTCGACCTCCTCAAGGATGCTCTTGCCGACGATCCTTCAAATTCTGATGCCTTCAATGCACTGGATGCTATCTATTCGAGAAACGGAAACTTCGATGAACTCTATGAACTCATTAAGGAACAGAAAGAAAAAGCTACTTCCAGTGAACTCATTCTGACATTCAATATCCGCCTCGCAAAACTCGCCGCAACTCACCTCGGTGATCCAGAAAAGGCTATCACCTCTCTTCAGGAAGTTCTTCAGTCACAGCCTAACAATCTCGAAGCCATTAATTCTCTCATTGAGATTCACGAACAGCAGAAATCTTACGACCTCGCCCTTGGTATGCTCCAGCACAAACTCGGATGCCTTAACACAAATAGCGAAAAAGCTGAGGTTTACTGCCACGTCGCTCAGTTGCTCAAAAAAGCAAATTGGGAAATCTCTCAGGTCGAAAGCAGCTACAATGCCGCTCTCAAACTCGATCCAAAGAATGAAGAAGCGCTCAATGCTCTGCTCGATATCGCTAAATCCTCAAATAACACCGGCAGACAGCTCGAACTCCTCAACATTCGCGCTGACAACACTGACGATTTGGATGCCAAAAACGACATCCTTATGTCCATTGTCGACACTGCCAACAACGACGCTGCATTCATTAAAGTGGCCGCTCAGGCCCTCGCAAAGGTTTATGCTTCCAAACAGGATGACATCGAACTCGGCGAAAAACTCGTCAACACATACATTAATGCCGATATGCTCGATGAGGCAAAACCCGTCCTCGATGGCATCATCGATAGCCTTAATGCTGCAAAACAGACAAAACGTTTGCCGCCGTTCTACAGCCTCAGAGGTCGAATGCTTAAACGAAGTGGTGATATCGCTGGCGCTCGCGCTTCATTTGAAGCCGCAAATGCTATCGATAAAAACAACATCCCCAATAACCTCGAACTTGGCATACTCCTCTATGACGCTGGCGAATATGATGCCGCCCTCAAGATTATGCAGACCCTCCTGCTCCATCAGATGAACGTCAAAGAGAAAGATATCAAGACAAATATCTTCTACTATCTCGGCATGCTCCGTCTCAAAACAAACGATCCAAAACGCGCCAAAGATATGTTCACTCGCGCACTTGGCGTCGATCCAAATCATGCCCCGACAAAAGAAGCTATGGCCTCTCTCGGTTAACCAATTAAGCCCCCGCTCTGGGGGCTTTTTTTTATACATGTCTTGGCATTTTTTTCACGATTCATAAGATTCCAATTCAACGCTCAATCTTTCACAATTATTTCTCTTTTTTTCACATTGTGAAACGGGGGAAATCCCCCGCGCCGCTTTGGCTGCGCCATACACGCCTCCCCCCGAGCCGCTATGGCTGCGCCATACGCGGCTCAAATCATCGGCGCTATGGCTTGCGCCATACGCACCGATTTCTCTTCGCTTGATACGTCCCACGCAATTCTTTAACAATTCAGTCTTTCACCTTATTTCAATTTTTTGTTTCCTTAAATTCAAAGATGGCACATTTCAAGCATATGTCCATGCAGGTCTGATTGAGACCATCTTCTTTGTTTCAGAGTTTTATTAAATAAACCTAAGACCGCGTTACTGCGCAGCCATACGGGAGGAAGCCATGTTTAGAAAATTTGCATTTGCCGCAACTCTTTTTGCAGCTCTTTTCACCTTATCCGGGTGTTTTTATTCCGCCAGAGCTTCATACGTTCGTTCATCAGCCAGTGTTGCAGCATCCGTAACATATTACGGTCCTCACCCTGTCCATGATATCAACGGTTCAAGCGACTGGTGCAATATCTCCGGTGCTCATACGCACTATTATTCACCAGACTCGGATGAATTCTACGTCATAGACAACGGCCGCTACGTTTTCGTCGGTGACCCATCATACTACGTCTCAAACATCACGTTCGATACGTATTATTACATGGGTGAACATCCCCTTCCTTATGGAAACAGCTGGTGCTACATCAACGGTCCTCACCGTCACCATTGGGCTGCTTCCGGATACTATAACTACACCAGAGTTGGCAGCTACAGCTACTATACCTACTATGGTTCCCATAACAGCTACTACGATGTGAATCATACTCACTATGATCTCCACACCTATTATTCTTCACATCCCCCTGTTCGTTATCAAAACAACAGCCGTGGTACTATCGGCATGAGCCAACCACAACATAATGCTCGCCCGGGACGCGCCCCCAATAATTCAAACAACGGTGTCGCTGTTTCTGCAAGCAGTTACTATGGCAATACCTCTCGCCCAAACAACAATTCTGCAGCAAGACCTGTTAACAATAACAGCAACAACAACTCTGTTTCCAGACCTTCAAACTCAGGTTCTCCCGCAGTTTCCAGACCTTCTAACACTAACAATAGTTCATTTTTAAGACCTACAAACACCAACAACAACTCTGTTTCCAGACCTTCAAACACTAACAACAACTCTGTTTCCAGACCTTCAAACAGCAGCTCGGTCACCAGACCTTCAACTCCTAACAACAACTCGGTCACCAGACCTTCAAACAGCAGCTCGGTCACCAGACCTTCAACTCCTAACAACAACTCGGTCACCAGACCTTCAACTCCTAACAACAGCTCGGTCACAAGACCTTCAACTCCTAACAAC
>JAZRWV010000057.1:0-9748 GCA_045599925.1 Myxococcota bacterium | reverse complement strand
GTGGTCATGTTTCATGCCACCTGCAGTAACTAGTCGTTTCAAGGCTTCGTTCGTGTTAGCTAATCACGAACTCAAACGCAACCATACAAGTTGTAACGATATAAAATACCGCAAAAGGATAGAAGGATGATTCCGATATTGCAATTACTCAATTGCATCGGCGATCGTTTTGGACTGACAAAGCGTATCGACATCGTAATCAAAAGAAGAAGTTCCGCCATTGAGTTGATTGTCGCATTCGACGATGCCAAAGAGGTATTGACCTGGGCCGGAAGCGCCGGAACCTGCGAAAGTATCGACAGAAATGTAATACGTGCCGGCTTCGAGTGCGCCATGAAGCATGATATCAGAGCGTGCAATACAGTTTGATGCGCCCGGTGTTGTTTTCATGATTTGGATATCGACATCGACTCCGGATGCACTTGCTGCGAACATTCTAACATATTTTTTCTGTGAAAGTTCGAGTTTGTAATAGATTTCTTTTCCACTTTCATTTGCCGAACCGCATCCGGAATAGGTGTCGATTTTGGATTCACCGTTATTGGTATTTCCCTGATGGGTATATGGAATACTTGTAATCAGGTAGGGATCAGCCTGAGTTCCTTTGCCTCGGAATGGTTCTTCGATGGGATCCATGGCGTCTTCGCCTTTGACGACAGTTCTCCATGCGCTGTCGAGCATGACGACGGAATGCAGATTTCGGTTATTGACACCATAGCCGAGTCCGGTTGATGAGAAATCGCAGTACTGCGAGGTTCTGCTGCCATGTATGTGGTCAGACTGAAGACCGTGATTTTTCAGTGGATTAAAGAGGTGATAGGTGTCGAGCCAGGGGAGCTGTCTGGCTTCAGCGACACCGCGAGAAGCTGCATTAAAAGCCTGAACGACATAGCGTGGGTATTCGGTCTTCTTACAGGCAGGCGGATTGGTGTAACTGAGATAGTTGATATTTTGTGGCTCAGCAAAATTGGGGATAATGCCGGAAATGAGGGGAATCACACCTGCATCAATGAGCTGGTCCATGGCTTTCGTGATCTGTCTGTAGTAGTCCTGAAGAGCCCAAGCATAGCCATCAGCTCTTGCATTGCTATTATACATATAATTTTTAAAGGTATAACTTCCGTTTCCGATATCGTTCGTTCCATATCCAAAGAATGCAAAACGAGGATTCATTGCACTAATTTCCTGTGCAATAAGATTTGGAGAATTTCTCAAATCATCGCGGGTTGAAGTTCCACCGACGGCAGCCAGTGAATCGCGTTTGAATGAGTCTTTTGTCTTTTGAAACTCATCGACAACAGTCTGAAGATTTGCGTAACTGCCAAGGGTCACGACCTGAGAACTCTGCTTTGAGTAACAGACCATGAAATCGTCGTAATCGTAGTGTGAATCGCCAATTTCGATGAAAACGTTGTTGCTTCGGCTGTTGTTTTTAGCCATGATTTTTTTCATCTGTTCGACGACATAAGGTGTTATTGGAGAATGAACTGTTTTCATTAAGTAGCGAGTTGGCTGCATCTGGTCAGCTTCATCGCATTTTTTACCGGTTGAATCACAGCCGTACTGACAGGTGGTTTCTGTGAGTTTATCGTCTTTACATGTAGATAATTTTCCATTCTTACAAGTCGAACCTTCCAGACATTTTGCGCATGCCGTATTTGATTTATTGCATCCGTATTCGCAGTCATTCAGTTTAACCCATGAATTATTCTCACATTTTCTGTATATGCTGTTGTTGCAATTGAGAGCATTTTCATCGCAGATTTTAGTAGAAGCGCAATCTGTTCCTGCAGAATTGCAACCGCTATTGCAGAAGCTTTCGGTCCATTGTCCGCCGGAACAAGTTTTCTTAATGCTGTTAATGCAAATAGCTTCAGAACCGGAACATTCTGCAGGTGTTTCGGGTTTATTCAAGCATTCATTATTTTGGTTGTTACAACCGTAAGGACATGTCGTTTCAATCCAAATGCCGTCATTGCATAATTTTTTAATATTGTTTAAGCAGATAACCTCATTTTCGGAGCATTCCTGTATTTCAGGTTTGGGCGCACAGCCATCATTTTGTGGGTTACAGCCATAAGGGCATTGTCTTTCAAACCATTCCCCATCGAGGCAAGTTTTCTGGATGTTGTTCATGCAAAGAACCTGGCCACTTGAACACATTGAGGGGGATTCCGGTATATCAGCGCAGTCAGTATTCTCGGCATTACAGCCGTATGCACACACAGAATCACGCCATGTTCCGTCAAAACACGTTTTCTTGTTACCATTCAGGCAAATGACTTCAGAGCCCGAACATTTTGAGGGATTCTCGGGGGCATTTGCGCAATCAGTATTTTGAGCATTGCACCCATAAGGGCACACCTGCTGTCGATAAGTGCCATCATTGGTGCAGACTTTTTTAATATCAAAACGGCAGGATATTTCATTGGGTTCGCATTCGATCAGAATGGGCTCACTTCCTTCACACGCAGTTGCATCAGCATTGCATCCACTTGTGCATGGCGTTCGAACCCAGTCTCCATCGACGCAGGTTTTCAGAACATCATTAATGCAAATGAATGATCCATCATCACAAACCATGGTGATAGGTTTCATTTCGCATGCATTGTTTTGGTTATTGCACCCATTTAGACAGATTTCAACGACCCATTCTCCATCTACGCAGGTGCTCAGTTCATCATTTTCACAGATTGTTTTTCCTTCATTGCAAGTCTCTTTGTCGGGTTCTGCAATGATGAGTGTAGATTCTGAACATGCAGAGATGAGAGATGAAACCAAAGCCAGTAATAAGAGTTCGGGTCTTCGCATGGATTATCTGTCCTATGTATTGAGACTTAAGTTCTGTTATACCAAAGGAAATCAATCAATTTCACAGAAAACTTGATTACAGCATAAAGCCATTTCATGAGGCAAAATGCAATTCAATGACTTTACAACAGTTTCCATGTCGGCGTGAATAAACTGAAGCCAGGATTTAAGAAGAATAAGATTTGCGCATCTTGGAATCTTTAATTTTTCAGCGATTGAAGAGGCATGAACAGGAAAAACATTCTGCAAATCAGAGGTTGTAGGCTGTGCATTATCGGCGTCATAAAAGACAACGCCATCGGGTGCTCGAATATTCAGGAACTTTTCGAGAGCTGGCTGATTCATAGCCAAAATGACATTTGGATGTTCGACGACAGGAGAGCTGATGGAATGGCAGTCAATGCGAACGAAACAGTTTGCGACGCCGCCTCTCATTTCTGGTCCATACGATGGTATCCAGGTGGCTTCAAGTCCTGAAGTGAGTGCCAGTTGAGCGATAATACGTCCGAGAGTTAGAATGCCCTGTCCCCCGAATCCGGCACAGCAAACAGAAAGCGGGTTTTGAATATGGAGAGGTTTGAGTTCCGAAACAGAAACCGGTTTTGCAAGCATTTCGTAAGCATTCAGAACATCTGTTGGAAAATATGGTTTACATGCGTTACGCAGAGAAATGACTTCATGACGGGATTCATCCCGAAAAACGCCAAGAGGAAAAGTTTTTACCATTTCATTGACGACGCGATTCCGGGCATCAAGGGGAGTGCAGTGCCAGTTTGAAGGGCAGGGAGAAAGGATTTCGACAAAACTGTACCCCCGTCCATCGACTTGATTTTGAATTGCTTTTTTGATTGTTTTCTGAGCATCTATCAGCTGGTTTTCAGAACCGATGGCGACTCGGGCGATAAAAGCCGGAGCATCGAGCTGATTAAGGATTTCACATACTTTAAGGGGTGAACCATGTTCAGCAAAAGATCGACCGAGGGGAGACGTTGGTGTTCGTTGACCGAGCATGGATGTTGGAGCCATCTGACCGCCGGTCATGGCGAAATTTGCGTTATTCATGAATAAAACGGTCAAATTTTCACCGCGATTAGCGGCATGGATGGCTTCAAGAAAACCAATGGATGCGAGGTCTCCGTCACCTTGAGACACAATGACCAGTGCATTGGGATGAATGCGTTTAAAAGCCGAGGCGACAGCACTGGCCCGTCCATGTGCTGATAAAATATGGGAGATTGACAGGTAGGAATCAGTCAGTCCACCACATCCAACTGGCGAAACCCACACTGCTTTTTGGGGCAGTCCAAGTTCACAAATGACTTCATCTACGAATTTAAGGACGTTACCGTGCCCGCATCCTGGACAGAAATGCGTTTGTTCCGGGGTTTGAGCTTTACGATATGACGACAGGAAAGTCGTTTTCATCAATCCTGAACCTTACTGTTGGCATAAACATCAGCAGCGTTTTCAACTTCTACCCATTTGTTATAGTCAACGCGTTGAAGAAGACGATATTCCATAGTGTAATCGCGTCCGGTTTCCTGATATGGGGTTGAGCCGGGGTTATACGTTTCTTCAACATAATTAAACTGAATAGAGCTTGTACCATCCGCATTGGTATAGCCGTTCAGAAGATAGCGGCGTTTCGTATTGTTGTCGATCCATCCCCATTCGGTCTCGACATTATAGCCATTTCCAGAATCGCGAACCATATAGCCTGATTCAAAGAGGAGTGTACGGGCTTCATTCCAGAGTCTGTTAAAGTCTGCTGTATAAGCGTAGCTTGACATTTGTCCACTGATGTACTGGTCTTTGTAATAAGCCTTTTTTATTGACGAACATCCCAGTGATGCGCAGAAAAGGATCAGAACAACAGCAAGTAAGAGATGTTTAACGCTCAGCTTCATAAATCTCAACTCCTTTAAAAAGCCAGACAATGCTGTGAACAGCGTAACAAAGCATGAACAGTTTAATTGAATTTATACGATGGCGCAAATTGAATGTTTTGGTGCGACAGACAGGTGAATGAGTGAAAATACCCCTAAAAACTTGTAACATCCAGACATTCAGTGTTAAAAAGCATTTCATCGTGCGTTTGTACGTGTCATTGGGGTGTATTTGGGATGGGGTCGATGTTTGGTCGTTTAGTAGAAAAGATGATGAGGTGCAATAAGCCTTTATCGGATGATGGGTATTTAAGCCATTATCTTGATATTATCTGTCCTCAATTTGCTGCGCGTTACACGGAAGTGATTCATCCGAATTCTTCTCAACCGGGGAGTGAATCACTGGATGCCTTGGATGTACTTGCTCAGATGATAATGGCTGAACAGGGGATTCCGAATGCAGATGTATCTGCATCGAGAGCCTACTTATCCATACTTATCGACAACGAACATCTTCCGACGCAGTCTCAGCTGAATGAATCCGAACTTCTTACGCTTCGAGCGCTATTATTCAGTTATTTCAGCGGTGCTGAAAACACAAACGAAAAGGGGGCTCAGGTTCTGTCGCTGATCGAACGGAAGTTCGCAAATGGCAATTTTTCTCAGGCTCGAATACTGCTTCAAATTTTTGAAACAAACAACGAAACAAGACAAAATAATGAACGCAATCTCTATTACGAAGAGATGATAATGCGTCTGGATTGTGTGCCACCCAAAACGAAGCCGCTTTCAGCTGCAATTATTAAAGCGGCAACAGAGCCTGATGCAGATGATGAAGCTGTCCTGCACGCATTTTCCGAACTCGAACAGTCTGGGAATATAATATTTTGTCTTTACCTGCGGGATCCGGATGAGCTTGAACGCTGGCAAAAGAGTCTCCAGCCACTCCCCGAAGATGTCCAGAATTATTTGATAGACTATATTCCTATCATTCGCTGGAGAAAGCTTGGAACACTGGATGGCTCCCTGATGTCACAGTTTGGTGCGCATATGACATTTGAGATGCTTCGCCGTCATGTTCAGCTCAAATTGCGCATGTGCTACTTCATCCTCCTGGCGAACGGCAATACTGGATATGAATGGTTCATTTTTGCCTTTGCAGACTGGAGCAAAAAATACTTTGACGTGGATGTCCGCGAAGTGTTTCCAATGCTTCATCGAAGCGGAATCGTTGACGGAATGTGCCTTCAGGAAGTACTAGATGTCACAATCGATCGTTTCTATGTCAAAAAGATGAATGAAATTGCGATTCCGCCCGAAGCACTTGAAAAAGCCTATCGAGACGCAATTCAGTTTATTTTCAACAGCGATATATCCCAAATATCAGCAGGTCATTACAATTTTGGTGATTTCCTGCTCGATGGAATTCTTCCATTTCAATACAAATCCCCAATGTTTGCATTTCAACTTCATTCCATGATGTGAGATGATTATGAAACTTAAGCACGTTATTCTTGGTTTTTTATTCGTATTTGTAATGTGTTCAAGCATGGGCTGTCGACTGGTTTTTGAACCCGATGTTGATGCTGTATCACGATTATTTGCGAGTATGCCAACTGGCGACAATCGCGTTGTTCGCGAGCTTTGTGACGGCGATGATGTCTGTAAAAAACTTGGCAGTTTGTTTGGTATCATTCGCTCCGAATGGTATAATGCTCAGAAAGATTTCTATCACTTCGAATATGTTGAAGTTGCAGAAGACACGGGTTACTCCTATGTTCATGTTCAGCTTCGTTTGCCGGCAGGCAATGGGCAGCGTGAAACAGAACTGCCTCTTGTATTCGAAATGGAGCGCATCAAATTCCGATGGCATATCTATCATGTCGAAGGTATAGAAGAATTCTTAAGACGCGCGGAAAGAGCCCGCGGTATACTTTAAGCGAGGTGTGTTATGGCTGAAGACCTTCCACTCATTCTCATCGCTGATGATGATCCCGATCTTCGTCGTCTCGTTCGCCTGAATCTAGAAACGACTTCATGCAAAATAATTGAAGCAAGCGATGGCGCTAATACAATTGAAAAAATTGCCCTGAATCATCCTGACCTCATCATCCTTGACGTCATGATGCCAGAACTGACAGGGTGGGAAATCCTCCGATATCTCCGTACTCATCATGACAAAGACCTCGTCTCCACCGGCGTGTTGATGCTTACCGGCATCGGTGAAACACTCAATGAATTGAGCTCTCCAATGTATGGTGCTGATGATTATATCGATAAACCTTTTAAAGCACAGGAACTGCTCTTTAAGGTGCGCCGTGTTCTCGCAAAAACACGTCGAAGAAAACAGGATTCAGCTGAATGAATCTACTGCCTTTTGAAGAGAAATTGGGTTACACCTTTCAGAATAAAACCCTCCTGGAAACAGCTCTGACCCACCGCTCTTATGCCTTTGAACATGGGCCTAATCATTGTAATAATCAACGACTCGAATTCCTGGGTGACGCCATCCTCGATTTCATTATCGCTGAGGTCTTATACAACCAATACCCTGATATTCAAGAAGGTGAGTTGTCACGCCTGAGAAGTCGTCTTGTATGCGAATCTGCTTTGTCTCAGCTCGCTCATAAGCTCGATTTTGAAACTTTTATCCTCATGGGAAAAGGTGAAATTTATGTTTCTGGAATGCTTCGTTCTGGAACTTTAGCTGATGCCTATGAGGCTGTTATCGGTGCAATTTACCTCGATAGTGGCATCGAAAATACTCGTAACTTCATTATAAAACATCACGCCGAATTTCTTCGCAATCCCGACGGTGATTGGTTGGCCAGAGATGCCAAAACGAGATTACAGGAAATGGTTCAGGCTGGTCACCATGAATTGCGCTACGATGTCGTTCAGGAATCCGGTCCAAGTCATGCTCCGACTTTCGATGTCGATGTCTTCATCGATGATAAATGTATTGGTCACGGTTGCGGACATAGCAAAAAGGAAGCTCAACAAGCTGCCGCAGAAAATGCACTTGAAACCTGGCAGCCATAGACATTTCTTTTCTTTTTATACGCGAACTCTTCTTTTCTGGGTTCACGTTCTCAGCTATTTGGTATACAAACTACATCTTAGCTCAAAGTATCTGAGCGGTGAGTTTTCCGATTCATTATTTACTTTTGATTGGAGTTTTCTTAATGGGTGCTGCTATCTGTCCAAAATGCCTTTGCGAATTGCCCAAAGTTGGTGCTTGCTGCGATAAAGATGGATGGTTTGGGATTGCACCTGAAGATTATTCTCCATCTAACAATATCCTCGGACGTCCACTGGGAGGAAGCTTCGTCGCTCTACGAAAAATTGGTCAGGGTGGCATGGGAACTGTCTATGAAGGACGACAAATTCAGTTCGAACGACTCGTCGCTATCAAAGTCCTTTCTAAACTTCATCTGACTGATACCCAAATCCTCGCTCGATTTGAGCGCGAAGCAAAATCCGTCGCAAGAATCGCTCATCCAAATGTCGTTCGTCTTATCGATTCGGGTATCGAAGACGGTGATATTGCCTATATCATTATGGAATACGTTCGCGGTGTCGAACTCTCCAATGTCGCTGAAACTGAACTCTCCGGGCAGTTCATTGTTCATGTCGCTCATCAGGTCTTAAATGCACTTTCTGAAGCTCATGCAATGAACGTCATTCACCGCGATCTCAAGCCTGATAATATTATGATAACTTCCGAAGATGGTGATAACCACTTCGTGAAAGTTCTAGACTTCGGCCTCGCTTCACTTACAGACAGCTCTAAAATTACAGTCTCAGGACAAGCCCTTGGTACACCGTGGTACATGTCACCTGAACAAGCTACTGCTTCTCCGGTTACCGAAGCCAGTGACATCTATTCTCTCGGTTGTGTCCTCTATGAGCTCGCAACTTCTAAGCCTCCTTTCCCGGGAAATCGACCATTCAATGTCATGATGCAGCACGTCAATGCTCAGGTGCCGCCTCTCATTCAAAGACCGGAAGTCGAAATCTCAAACAAAATGGTTGCTTTCATACTCAAATGTCTTGAAAAACAACCGTCTGATCGATTCCAGACTGCTAATGAAGCTCTGGAGGCACTGCATCAATTGCCTGAATGGGGGGTGGCTAGTCAGTCAGATCCTAATCAGTCTCTCAGAATGAGTATGATGCAGCTATCCGAAATGGGACGCGTGCGATCTGAAGTTATTTCGGGGATTTCTGCTTCCATTGCATCCGGTGAAGTTCCTGTTATCCGCGAATCAGGCTCCTTCAGCAACATGAATTCCAGAAGCATTATCGATACTTCCTCTGGTTCCATGATGGCTATTTCTGATACTACATCACAACGACAAAATCCCATTCTCAGAGACAATCCGTCTTCTCAGAATAATGAAGTCATTTCACAAATGAATCGTGTGGTCGATACAGAAGCCTCCAATTCCAAATACAAAGTCATGATTATTGGCCTTATTCTCGTGGCTCTGTGTCTGATACTTGCTATTTTGGCCGCAATCTTCGAACGATAGTTTTCTCAAAACAGTGGAGACAGGAAAAGACAGCATAAAGGCTGTCTTTTTTTTGTTTTTCAGTCACAAATCGATGTTGAGAAGATTATGCACAAACAAAAAAAGCAGCTCATATTGAGCTGCTTTTTAATTCCGCGACCAGGATTCGAACCTGGGTACTTGGCACCAAAAGCCAATGTCCTGCCATTAGACGATCACGGAACACGCTTATCGCATGCGGCACTTCTTTTGCACTCATTTTCATTCATTGTCAACGATTATTGGCTTGAATTCATAAAAAATGGTTACAACTCAGGTGAGGGGGGCAAAAAATCGTTCCGATGATGACAAAAAAACTGTTCTTTTCTCCTTAAATCGGGCAAATTCTGATTGCTTCACGTTGTAGCGCATTTGCTTTGGTTTTGAGGAATGAAGCGCGATTATAACCGTGATTTGTTTAAGAATATTGAAGAGCTCCAGCAATCTCTGGCTTCGTTGAAGAATGAGTTCACAACGTATCGTGTGGATGCAACAGAG
>JAZRWV010000056.1:0-3001 GCA_045599925.1 Myxococcota bacterium | reverse complement strand
CAACTATAGACTCAAACGACATTATTAAACGCATTTACAACCATATTTTTGGTTCTATATATACTTCTAAAAAATATCGCCACAGCAAACTATACAACTTCGATTTTAACAAACGCGTTGATGAAATTGGGAATACAACTCACGGTATTGGCATTCAATTTTTGACCAGTGCCATCGATAAAGCAGAAAAATCCGATATCAAACTCCTCATTGCATCCAGAAAACAAGCCATTGCAGCACTGGATGAAACCAATGGATATGAATGCTATATTGCCATTGAACATGCAATGAAGATTCGAAAATATATCAAACAACGCAATATTGCGCAATTGCCGGATTCCATTCAGGATATCATAAAAAGCCAGAGCGAAATAGCCTGCAGACATGATGAATCTGCTGTCATTTTGCTGGAAAAAGCTATTGCAAATGCTCGTTTCTTTGTCGATGGAGAACAACTGACTTTTAAATCAGATATCGATGCGAAATCCAGAATTGATCAGGCTTTGGAATTTCTTGTCACCCGTGTTTACAGCGAACTGGGATTGATCACTAAAAACATCGAAAAAGACAGCAATATCCGTGACATTTTGAATGGCAGTGCGCCGTTGGATAGTAAAACATACAATGCCGATGCTGTATCAAGAATCACGGAATATCTCGATTTGCAGTGGATGAAGAAACAAACGATGACAATGCTCGATATTCAGCTTCGTTATCAGAACATTCCCTATGGCTGGAGAGACATCGATATTGCAGGCGTCGTTGCGCAGCTCATACATGATCAAAAAGTTACGATTCAATATGAAGGCACTCCTGTCCAGCCGGATGATCCCAAACTCATCGAAATGCTCAGAAAACCGAGCGAAACAGGCAAAACATCCATCGATAAAAAGCAAACTGTCACGACACTGAACATTAAACAAACCAAGGAGTTTTTACGAGAATACATCGATGTTATGGATGTACCGGATGACGAAGATGAGCTTGTAAAGTTCATTATCAGGCATCTGAAAGCTCAGCAGCTGCACTGCAATGAATTATTATCCCATTATTCGAAGAATACCTATCCAGACGGAGAGCTTGTCAGGAAGTTTGCAAGCCTTGTAACTGACATTCTTTCCCATTCCGGGGACAACATCATGCTCATCTCTGCAATACTCAAAGCCAGCGATGATCTTCTTGATCTCGGAAGTGACATGAAAAATGTCGAAGGATTCTTTAAAACCCAGAAACAAACATTCGATAATGCCATTCAGCTTCTGTCTGATATGGCAAATGATATGGATTATCTCAACAAAGATGAAAAGCTCCAAGATGCATTGAATAATATTCAGAGCATTGTGACGCCTCAGAAGCGATTTAATTACAAGAGGATTCCAGAACTCAATGCATTGATGAAGACAGTAAAGGGAGGACATCAGCATCTGATTGAGCTCAAACGGAATGAAATCGGCAGCATTCTTGAGCAAATTCGTGTGGAAATACAACAACTGGCATCGAATGATTCGTCAAAAGCTATCATTCAGCAGGCCGATGACTATATTTCTAAAAGACACCAACACATTCAAAAGCTTCATGGTCTTGCTCTGCTCGACGCACAGCTCGTTCAGATTTTTAGTAAATTAGACGAATTCAAAGCTCAGATTGAGGGGCTATCAACCCCCAAAACATCAAAGTCCACGAAAACATCCGTCCAAAAGAAGAAAACCGATGTATCCTCAGTCCAACCGGACCAAATCAGCCATCGGCAACTGCTATTTTCAAAGGCAAGACTCGAAACCGAGGACGATGTTGAAAACTATCTCAGGCAAATCCGGGAAAAGCTTCTGGCTCGCATAAAATCCGGAACCCTTGAGATTTTGTAGCCAAGTTTTTCGATACGACTCGTTCTGGCGAGTCATTGTGGAGAATCGAACAAGTAATTTCATGCCGAAAGCTATGCAATATGGTATGAGTCATCGCGCGTACCGAGCCGTGGCCCCGTCGCGGTAGCGCGATTCGTCCTGCGTGTGAAACAGCAGGGCGTGCGAAGCGTATGGCGAAGCCATAGCGAAGCGATTCCAAAACTCATAAACCATATATTCAAAAAGCATCCATGGGAAAACTCATCGCAGACAAATATAAAAGCTGGGAAAATGAGTGCCTTACTCGTTTTAATGAGCTTAAAGCTAACGAAGAAGCGCTCAATCGCATCTTTATCGATATTTATCATTTGCAGGATATACAAATTCCGGAGCTTAAAGATAAAGATGTGACTGTGCGCAAAGCCGACCTCGCGCGCGATATTAAAAGCCTGATTTCTTACGCAGTCGGCTGTATGTTTGGACGTTATTCGCTCGACAAGGAAGGCTTGTGTTATGCCGGTGGCGATTTCGATGCAATGTTTATGCCTGTGAATCCCCGTCTGGATGAGAAACCTGATGCACACAGAAGTCGCTGTTTTCTAAAAAATATAATCGGGGATATGTCAAACGCCGAAAATCTAGAATATATTTTTCAAAATCACTTTGGAGCAGAGGGAGATAATATCATTCCGATCACGGATGACGAGTATTTTGAAGACGACATAGTCAATCGTTTTGTCGAATTCATTTGTATTGCATATGGAGAAGATACGGTCGATGCCAATCTCAAATTTATTGCGGATGCGCTTGGTGGAAAAGATACACCGAGAGAAGTTATTCGAAGCTATTTTCTCAATAATTTCTATCAAGATCACATCAAAATATATCAGAAGCGACCGATTTACTGGCTGTTTAGCTCGGGAAAGAATAATAGTTTTAAATGTCTGATATATTTGCATCGATATCAGGCCGATACCCTGGCGCGCATTCGAACTGATTACGTTCATGAGCTGCAATCCCGTTATTATACTGTAATTTCCAGTACAGAGTCTCAACTTTTGACAGACTCCGGCAGCGAAGCGGTTAAGCTCAAAAAAGTGTTGAAAAAGCTACAAGATCAGGCCGAAGAACTTCATCAATATGAAGAAAAGCTTCAT
>JAZRWV010000055.1:0-4404 GCA_045599925.1 Myxococcota bacterium | reverse complement strand
CCCATCAGAAACTGAAGAAGCATCTCACTTTGATTATATCATGGGCAACCCACCCTACGTGGGATATGCATTTCAAGATGAAAGACAAAAGGAAGACTTAATTGCAATTAAAGAAATTGAATCAAACAATATCGATTATATTGCCGGATGGTTTTATAAATCTGCACTCTTAATGCAGAAAAACACCTCTCTTCAGGCTGCTTTTGTCAGTACCAATTCGATTTGTCAGGGCGAACAAGTCTTATCCGTCTGGAAAACTCTTTTTCATAAATACAATATTCATATTCATTTTGCCTGGCAAACCTTTGTCTGGAACAACGAAGCCAAAGGAATGGCTCATGTCCATTGTGTCATTGTCGGATTTAGCCACCAAAACAAACAAATTAAAAACAAAAAATTATTTAAAGATTCAAATACATTCATAATTACAGACAATATAAATGCTTACTTATCAAATGGCCCAAATTGTTTTATTGAAGCCAGAAAAGCACCCATCTGTAACGATATTGCCTGGATGAATAAAGGCAGTCAGCCAACAGACGGCGGAAATCTGCTCATGTCAACGGAAGAGGCAAAAGCGCTGATTACATCGGAGCCTCTCATTGAACCCTATGTTCACAAATTTGTCGGCGCAGATGAATTTCTTTCTGGAAAATACCGATTCTGTCTTTGGCTAAAAGGTGTCGAACCAGCCCTCTTAAAAAAATGTCCGTCTGTGATAAAACGAATCGAAGCCGTAAAACAAACACGCCTTAAAAGTACAAAGCTGGCGACTCAAAAGTGGGCTGAACGCCCCACTCTGTTTACCGAAGACCGACAGCCGCAAACCCATTACATCCTCGTTCCACGAGTGTCTTCAGAACGACGCGAATACGTCCCCATGGGATTTTTATCGCCAGATATTATCGCGAGTGATGCCGCTCAAATCGTTCCCAACGCCACTCTGTTTCATTTCGGCATTCTGACATCATCCGTTCACATGGCTTGGATGCGCCAGGTGGCTGGACGACTTGAAATGCGGTATCGCTATTCAAATACCATTGTTTATAACACCTTTCCATGGCCAACACTCGACACGGCAACAGATTCAGGCAAAAAGATGAAAGCCCGCATCGAACTGGCAGCACAGGGCATTCTCGATGCTCGTGCAAAATATCCAAATTCATCTCTGGCAGATTTATACGATCCCAACCTGATGCCGCCGGAACTTCGCAAAGCTCATCGCGAAAATGACAAAGCCGTCATGGATGCATATGGGTTTAAGCACGATATGAACGATTCAGAAATCGTCGCAGAACTGTTTAAGTGCTATCATTCGCTGGTCAATGCCGAAACAGCCCCCATGCCGAAGAAAAAACGGATTTCAAAGTAAAGCTGTCGATACGGCCGCACAAAAAACTGGCCGCCGGTGTATGGACAAAGTCCATAGCCGGCGGCTGGCCTGCGTATGGCAAAGCCATAGCAGGCCCCCCAAAAAATAAAAATTTGCCTTTATAAAAATGTGTCTATTTTGAAACGCCGCTTTTAATGCCAGAGAGCAAATCGAACTTGACTTAATTTGGCAATATCATTAATTTTTATGCGCTTTTTTAGGGCTCATTTTGGCCTTAAAACTGTTTTTTTCTCTAACCCATGGAGTTGTGAACAACATGCTCGACAGATCAAAGTACAAAAACACTTATTTCTTCCACAAAGGCGTTAAAATTCCTGAATTTGAGGGCGTTGCCAAGGACGAACTCAAAGAACTTCTCGGCGGCAAAGGCTATGGTCTTTATCTGATGCACTGCATCCTCGACATCCGTTGCCCGGTCGTCGTCAATGTTCCGACCTTCCATGCCAACGACCTCGAAAATGGCCACATGAAAAAAGCCCTTCAGGACGAAATCATGGCACGCCTTGAAGAAATGGAAAAAGTTTCCGGTAAAAAATTCGGCGACACGGCGAATCCTCTTCTCGTTTCCGCCCGCTCCGGCGCCAAATTCTCCATGCCGGGCATGATGGACACAATCCTCAACATCGGCCTCACCGACAAAATCGTCGACGCTCTGGCCGTTGGCGAAACCGCCCGTTTCTGGCGTGACTCCTATCGTCGTCTCCTCCAGATGTACGGCGATGTCGTCGAACAGATCAAAGATGAAAACGGTGACGATCCTTTCGAAGAAACACTCGGTGCTTTCAAAAAAGAAAAAGGCGCCAAGACCGATATCGACCTGACCGCCGATGATCTCGCCGAACTCATCAAACGCTACAAAGCCGTCTATGCCAAATACGGCCATGAATTCCCGCAGGATCCGAAGAAACAGGTCATGGCCTCCGCAGAAGCCGTTTTCCGTAGCTGGAACAACGAACGCGCTATCTTCACCCGCAAACTCGAAGGTATTCCTGACAGCCTCGGCACCGCCGTCAACATCCAGGAAATGGTCTTCGGCAACCGTACAAAACGTTCCGGCACGGGCGTTTACTTCACCCGCGACAAAGTCACCGGCATCAAGGGCGACACCCTCGATGGTACGGTTCTCTTCCAGGCTCAGGGCGAAGACGTCGTCGCCGGTATCCGCAACTCGCTGCCGATCGAAGCTCTCCGCGATCACGAAGATGTCGCTTTCCATGCCATTTATGAAGAACTCAAAGCCACCGGCGAAAAACTCGAACATAAATGCAGAGACATGCAGGATACCGAGTTCACGATCGAAGAAGTCAACGGCGTTCCGACCCTGTACTTCCTCCAGATCCGTGACGGCAAACGTTCCGCAAAGGCTGAATCCGTTATCGCCAGCGCCCTCGTCAAAGAAGGCATCCTGACCAAAGAAGAAGCCATCTGCAAAGTCAACCCCGAACGCTTCGAAGAACTCCTCTTCCCGCAGATCGAACCGAAAGATCGCAAAGCTGCTACCGTCATCGCCAAGGGTTCCGCCGCTTCCCCCGGTGCAGCATGTGGTAAAGTCTGCTTCACACAGGATGAAGCCCTCGCTGCCAAGGCCGCCAAAGAAGACGCTATCCTCGTGACCGTCATGACGAGCCAGGAAGATGTCAAGGGTATGAAGGCCTCCCGTGGTATTCTCACCACCACCGGTACGAAAGTTTCCCACGCCGCCATTATGGCCACCGCATGGGGCATTCCTGCCGTCGTCGGCGCCTCCGAAATCACCATCGACAAAGCCGCCGGTACCTTCAGCTGCAACGGCCACACCGTCAAGAAAGGTGACTACATCACCATTTCCGGTACAACCGGCGAAGTTTACCTCGGCAAAGTCCCCATGACAGTTCCTTCCAAACTCGAAGAAGCTGCTCAGAACATCCTCGACTGGTGCCAGGAAATCAAATCACTCGACGTCCGCGCCAACGCAGAAGCCGCCGAAACTCAGCCCGCCTTCAACAAGGGCGCTCGCGGCGTCGGCCTCTTCCGTACAGAACACATGTTCCTCGGCGACCGTCTCCCCTACATCCAGAAAGTTCTCTTCGGCAACGACAAAGACGAAGCCAAGAAAGCTCTCGATGCCATCTATGAATTCTCCAAAGCTGACTTCAAACACTCGATGTCAGTCATGGACGGCTACGGCGTCACCATCCGTCTGCTCGACGCTCCTCTCCACGAATTCTTCCCGCACAACAGCGGCCTGAAACAGGAAGAGAACCCGATGCTCGGACACCGCTCCGTCCGTATGGCCATCACCAACCCCGAAATTCCTGAAATGCAGATCAAGGCTGTCCTCGACGCCGCCGCTGAACTCATCAAGGAAGGCAAACATCCGAAACCCGAAATCGAAATCCCGCTCGTCATCATTGCTCCGGAAGTCGCTGCTATCCGCAAGATCGCCGTCAAAGTTGCCGCTCAGGTCAAGAAAGAACAGGGCTTCGCCGTTCCTTACGCCCTCGGTACGATGGTCGAAACTCCGGCCGCCGCTATCTCCGGCTCCGAAATCGTTCCTGCTCTGCGCGCTAAAGAAGCTGGCTATGATGATGACTGCCATCCTTCCTACGGTTTCGCTTCCTTCGGTACGAACGACCTCACCCAGACGACGCTCGCCATTTCCCGCGACGACGCCGACCGCTTCCTCCCGCTCTATGTCGACAAAGAATTCTTTGAACGTCATCCGTTCATCAGCATTCACCCGGCAGTCGAGAAGATGGTCCGCACCTTCGTCAATGACGCCCGCGCCATCGATCCTTCCTTCGAAATCTTCATCTGCGGCGAACACGGCGGCGATGTCTACACCATCGGTCGTCTCCATGAAATCGGCCTCTCCGGCGTTTCGATGTCCCCGGGCAAAGTCTATCGCTCGATCATCAAAGCCGCTCAGTGCCAGGTTCAGAACCCCCGCAAACCGATCGCCAAACGCGACTAATTGATTCGCAGATTTAGCCGTTTAGCTTTGCCCCCATTTCTGATACAAGATTTGGGGG
>JAZRWV010000054.1:0-3380 GCA_045599925.1 Myxococcota bacterium | reverse complement strand
ACGTCGCTCATCTCGGCCCCCCGCACGCTTCTGTGTTCAAATAGCGTACGCGCGAAGCGCCATCCCTGGCACCTCGTCGCTATACGCCGACATCCGGTCGGCGTTAATTTTGTTTAGTTATGCCAATGAATGAATGCGTCCCTATTGAAATAGCACCAATAACAGTATTTTTTGTGTTTAAATAAACAACAAAACATTAAAATAAGTCAATTTTCCTTAGATTACAGTTTCAAACTCATATGGATAAATTGAGTTATATATTGAACCAGTGGAGAAACACTCATGCACATGGCAGATGCCCTTCTCAGTCCGGAAGTCGGTTTAACGTCTGCTGCGATTTCCGCAGCTGTCATTGGGTATGCGTGTCATCGCCTGAGAAAACAACCCAGTCACGAAGGAAAACTGCCAATTCTGGCCATGTCGGGCGCATTTGTGTTTGCCGCACAGATGATTAATTTTGCGATTCCCGGCACTGGTTCAAGCGGACATATCGGCGGAGGGCTGCTTTTAGCAGCCATTCTCGGCCCCTGGTCGGCACTCATTGCGATGGCCGTCGTGCTGTTTATTCAATGCCTGTTTTTTGCAGACGGCGGTTTGCTGGCACTCGGATGCAACATCCTGAACATGGGAATCATTCCGTGCATCCTCGTCTATCCTCTCGTGCACAAATTCATGCAAAAACATCCGATTTGCGGCACCATGACAGGCGCAGCCCTGGCCCTGTCTTTAGGCGCATTTGCAGTCGTTCTCGAAACAACACTTTCCGGCATCACACAACTTCCCTTGCGCCCCTTTGCGCAACTCATGATCCCCATTCACCTCGCCATTTCGCTTGGGGAAGGGCTTGCCACTGCCGCAATTATTCTTTTTTTGCACAATGCACGTCCTGAGTTGCTCGATCTCGACATTCAGGCCACGTCAAAGTTTCATCTTTCCCCAAAAAAGCTGGTTATCATTGCGATTTCAGCCATTCTTCTGACAGGACTCGGGCTTTCAGCCTTTGCCTCTGTACGCCCTGACGGGCTGGAATGGGCCGTTCAAAATACGACTTCACAAGAACTCACATCAGACAGCGCCATTCATCAAAAATCTGAATCCATTCAAAATTTCGTTTCACTTTTTCCCGATTATGAAATTCCAAATGTGCAGTGGAACAGCACATGGCTGGCTGCACTCATCGGTTTAATACTCGTCATATCCATTGTTTCATTGATGTTTTTATTCATTGCAAAACGCCGAAATGCAAAGACCTAGCTGGCAGTCACACCTCAATTCACTCGAATCATGCGCACAAAAAAACGGCATTCTTCAATCCGTGCATCCGGCCGTTAAGACCTTTTTTGCCCTCTGGTTTTCCATTTGTGTTTCGAGCTGTCACGATTACCATCTGACGATATTTGTTCCGTATTTTGCACTGCTCATTGGGGTGTTTGTTCCCTCGCACATCCCCGTCAGGCTGTATCTCAGCCGGCTTGTCATTGCCCTCCCCTTCAGTCTTTTGGCCGGAATATGGGGTTGTTTTTACGACCACACGCCGGTGGTGCTGTTCAGTGACATCGTCGTATCCGGCGGTTTTATCATGCTTTTGTCGATCATTTGCCGCACACTTCTCAGTGTCGGCATGATACTTATTCTGGTTGGAACGACGACCATCCGTTCGATTTCAGAAGGACTTCGCTATTTCCACATTCCGTGGGAACTCACACTCATTTTTGAACTCATCATGCGTTATATTTCGGTCTTGTTCGACGAAGTCATTCGCATGAAAACCGCGTGGACGCTTCGCGGCGGAAGTGAAAAACGGTTTTCTCTGCACTATTTTGGCAGCCTGACCGGAAACTTGTTTCTTCGAAGTTTCGACCGCGCTTCCAGAATTTATCAGGCCATGCAATGTCGCGGTTATCCGCCATCCGGCATTCCGGCATCCGCCAAACCCGGCTTTAAAACCGGCTTGATGTGTATTATTCTCTGCATTGTCTGTCTTGGCATTCGCATTTTGTTCTAATTTTATCATGCTGCAAATTGAACATTTAAACATCACCTATCCACCCGACTATGCGATTCTCGAAGACATCTCATTTTCAGTCGATTCCGGAGAATCCGTCGCAATTGTCGGAGCCAATGGATCCGGAAAAACGAGTCTGTTGCTGGCTTTGACAGGCCTGATTCCGTCAACGGGAACGATTAAACTCAACGATATCGAACAAACGCCTAAGACGAGAAAGCAATTTCGTCAGAAAATCGGCTTTGTCTTTCAGAATCCGGATGATCAGCTCTTTTGCTCGACGATTTGGGATGACCTCGCTTTTGGGCTTCAAAACATGGGGCTAAAATCGGATGAAATCGAGGAACGCGTCAATTCCTGCCTGGATCACTTTGGTCTGCGCGAAAAATCCAGTCAGTGTGCTCAAACACTCAGTGGCGGAGAAAAACGCCTTGCAGCCCTCGGCACGATTCTCGTCATGCATCCGGACGTCATTCTTTTCGACGAACCGACGTCTTTTCTCGACCGAAACGCGCGTCTTCAGCTCGAATCTGCCCTCAAAGCTCAAACACAGACCAAACTCATCGTGACCCATGACATCGCATTTGCGGCCAGAATGTGCCAGCGCGTGATTTTGCTCGGAAATCGCACGATTCTGGCGGACGCCCCATCTTCCAAAATTCTGCATGACAAGGAAAAAATGCATGCAGGCGGCGTGGATGCACTCGAATAAGGCTTCTTTTTTCTGGTGGTGCGGGCTATCTCCTTACGTCGATACGCCCGCACATGGCGTGCTATTTCATACGCACGCCTGCCCGGCTATGTCTGCGGCCATGCACACAGACATACGCCGGGCAGTTTTATGTTACAACTTAGCTGGGGCTTTGCCCCGAACCCAACTTAAGGGCTAAGCCCTAGCCTTATTTTAGTCAAGCGCGTGTAGCCCCCCCACACGCAAAATTCCCAGGTCTTACCTATACATCAATACTTATACCACAGCTAAGCAGTTACTTTTTTTCAGGAACGCAGAGAAAAAAAAAGCCGTGCTAAAAGCACGGCTAAAAAAGCATCAGAACGGAATTAATCCGCGACATACTGAGCGAGTACGCATGTGACGTTATCTTTACCGCCATTATCGCAAGCACGCTGAATGAGGTCTTTGACGGCTTTTGTCAAATCATCGCCATCCTGACGGAGGATATCCTGCATCTGTTCATCGGGAACTTCGCCGGAGAGACCGTCGGAGCAAAGCAGATAAATGTCTTTATTCTGAGGTTCTTCGAAGCTGATATCGACCTGAACGTTATCTTTCATACCGAGAGCACGGACGATGACGTTTTTATGCGGGAAGTTTTTAATTTCCTCTTCGGTCAAAACTTTCATTTTGATGTAGTCA
>JAZRWV010000053.1:0-6427 GCA_045599925.1 Myxococcota bacterium | reverse complement strand
ATTGGCCTTCGGCCAATAGCCATGCCCCGAAAATCATTAGCCCCACAATCTGTAAGGTTTTACGGGACGTGAACCATTTTGCCATGCGGCTCGCAGGAACGTGACTATCCGAGCGCGCAGTTCATCGAGGGGAATGATGTCGTCGATATCGCCGCGAATTGCAGCTGCTTTTGGAGAAGAAGCCTGAATTTGAGCCTCAATGGTCTGAGTTTTGGCTGTTTCGAGTGCAGCTTTTTTCGAGTCGTCGGATGCAGAAGCTATTTTTTTGTCAAAGAGCGTGCCTGCTAGTGTTTCTGGGCTCATGACTTCGATATGGGAAGTCGCAACAGCAAGGGTCAGTGCCGGATGGAATGGGGCGCCTTTCATTGCGTAATAGCCGGCACCGGAGGCTTTGCGAAGAATAATGGTCAGGTGCGGCGGTGTTTGGAGGCCGTCGCAGGTGAGTTCCCGAAGGAGCATGGCACCGTGGCGAAGAAGGCCATTTTTTTCGGCATCCGGGCCGACATCGAAGCCCGCAACATCCTGCAACCAAATAACCGGAACACCGTTGGAGTGCGCATTTTCACAGATTTTGCGCATTTTCGTAATGCCATCGAGATAGAGAATGCCGCCGGCACACAACAGGCCATTTTGTGTTTGCGTTGTATTTCCTCGATTTGCAATGATGTACGTGGGAAGTCCATCGACAAGGGCAAGGGCTGCGAGGATTTCCGGACCAAAGTCGTCATCGAGCCGCTGCAACTGAGCGCCATCGACGAGTCGCGCCAGAATTTCTTCGATGCTGAACGGTTTTGAAGGATCGATGGGGAGCAGGTGATAGAGATCGTTTTGCTCAAAGGGCGAATCGATGGCATCGTCGATTCTGAAAAAGTCCGTCGATGGGCTAGGGAGCTGGTCGATCCAGGTGCGAAGCTTTTCAAGGGCCGCCTGTTCATCGGGGACCCGGGATTCAGCACAACCGGACATATGCACATGAGTGGCCGGAGTGCCCAATGGTTCGCTGGAAGAACCTTTTGTATGCGAAGTGATGGCATGCCCGCCGATGCACAGAGACGCCTGTTCGGTCATAACAATTTTATCGCATAAAAGGGGCATATAGCCGCCGCCGGCGATGCAATCGCCAAAAATGGCTGCAATCTGGCGGATTCCGGAACGATTCAGGCGTGCCTGTGTTTCAAAAATAGCACCAGCACCGTCGCGGGATGCAAAGGTTTTATCCTGATGGGGCAGATACAGGCCTGCGCACTCGATGAGATAGATAACCGGGATTTGAAGTCGCAGTGCGGTTTCGAGGGCATGCACGATTTTTTGAGGGGTTCCGGGCCACCAGGCACCCGCAGTAATCGTGTTGTCATTGGCAATGATCATGACCTGACGGTTTTTGACCGTACCGATGGCACACAAAACTCCGAGTCTGTAAGGACGATGGTTTCCCTCAACATGTTCATCCATTCCCTGAAACTCGCCCAAAAACCAGGGATGATGATCGTCGCAGAGAGTTTGAACGCGTTCTTCGGCCGTAAAACGGCCGCGCTGATGAATGCGTTCGATGACAGATGATGCGCGATCGGAAGAAATACGCTGCTTTTCATCAGCGATTTGTTTTTCGAGCTGATGGATTAGGGGGGCATCTTCGGAAGTATCAATAAGAGGCGTGCCGATGGAGATGAAATTCATAATTTAAGCTGAGTTGTTATTAATTCAGATTATATCATAACGTTAATAGAGAAACATCATCTTTTGCAAGAGCTGGAGGAAATGCCAAGGTCTGATTGAAACTCTGTCCATTTCCCGATACCAATTAGTTTATTGAAGTTTTCACAGAAAAGCCCGGAACTCGAAAATATGCCTCTTATATTCGATGCGTTGGTAATTCCAGAAAGATCCCATATACTTAAATCCTGATTGAATTGAGATGCGTAATAGAACATAGAGCTCATGTTTGTGACATTTGCCGTATTCCAACCACTAATATCCTGATTGAATTGAGATGCATAACCAAACATATAATTCATATTTGTGACATTTGAAGTATCCCAACCACCAATATTCTGATTGAATTGATTAGCACTGTAGAACATATAACTCATATCGGTGACATTTTCAGTGTTCCAAGCATTAATATCCTGGTTGAACTGACTGGCACTGTAGAACATATAACTCATATTGGTGACATTTTCAGTGTTCCAAGTACTAATATCCTGGTTGAACAGACTGGCGCTGTGGAACATATAACTCATATCTGTGACATTTTCAGTGTTCCAAGCACTAATATCCTGGTTGAACTGCCTGGCATTTTGAAACATGGCATTCATATTTGTGACTTTTCCTGTATTCCAGTTGTTCAAATTCTGGTTGAATGTGTTGTTTTGAACAAACATAAAGCTCATATCTGTGACATTGGATGTATTCCAGTTATCCAGATTTTGGTTAAATTTTGTTTGTTCAAACATATGAGCCATATTTGTGACATTTGCCGTATTCCAGCTATTGATATCCAGATCGAACTTAGTGGCATTTTTAAACATGGCACTCATATCTGTGACATTTTCTGTGTTCCAGCTGCTCAAATCTTGGTTAAATGATTTATTTTGTGCGAACATATAACTCATATCTGTGACATTGGATGTATTCCAGTTGCTTAGGTTTTGATTATAAGTTGTCTGTTCAAACATGTGAGCCATGTTTTTGACTTTTGATGTGTCCCAGTCATTCAAATCCTGGTTGAATGAGTTATTTTGTGCAAACATGTAGCTCATGTCGGTGACATTGGACGTATTCCAATTCTGGATAGAAGAAGAGATATCTCTTGACATGTTGAAGGTTTTTGACATGTTTTTGACGTAGGTTGTATCCCAGTTGTTAAGCACGACATTATACAAGTCTGCATTTTGAAATGCCATGGCGAGCGAGGGCATTTTCGTCGCATCAGGAATGTCAATTTTGGACATTTCGAGTCTGGATGAGCTGGCAAATGCTCCATAACTGGCCAGTCCAACTGGCCCAAATGTAATGATTTTCTTTAGAGAAGTGTTTGTTGTGGTGGTCTGAGTTGGATCGTCTGTGAGTGAGAAACCATCCAGAGTTCCTTTGATTTTGATTATGACATTCGATGAACTGGTGGTATAGGTGTGTGTAAGGTTTTCATTTGGACAAGAGGTATATTTTTCAGTGATATTGTCCCCCCAGTCGATGGTGAAATGACATTCTGAGGGAATAGGATCGCCGGCATTGAAGACTCCATCCAGAGTATTGGCATATACCATGGGAATGACGACTGTTTTGGATGAGCTGGATAAACTCCATTGCGTTTCGAAAGATTCGGGAGCACATCGACCATCTGGTCTGCAGATATATGTATAGTCGTTATCAGACTGAATGCATTCGAAATCGCTTGTGCATTTGGTTGAGCATTTATACCCCAAAAAGCTGTCGCAGAATCCGTCACCTTTTCCTGGGTTCGAGTCACAGTCACTGTGTGTTTTACAGCTCGACTGGGGAACCGTTTCGTAGGTGTCCTTCATATGGTTGCTATTGGCATCGGGAAGATCGGGTAAAACATTGACAACCGCTGATATTGTTGGATATCTGGAATCGATCGAGGAAATGGTAAGTTTTGTTTCACACTTTTGAGAACCGCTACTAAGTGAGATCCATGTTTTATTGTTGCGAATGATTTGTTCATCTTCAATGAACAGACAATCGGGATTTTCTGAAACAGCCAATACTTGTCTCGATGGCTGAATGACGTCATTTGCGTAGAAAAGAATGGGCAGGAGTGATGTTTCATATGAACTCATGTGAATGACATTTGGTGAAATTCGCATTTTATATGTGATGTTGCATTTATCACCTGCACGGCATTCTTCATTGCATCCATCCGGACATAGAATGCATTGTTCGTCCTGACCGCAGTCACTTTTGCATCCAGCGGGACATGCAACAGCGGAGGTTTTGCACGAGCCATCTGAATTGCATGTATCAGGACACTTATCACTGCATTTGCATATATTCAGGTCATCAAGACAGCCATAAATACAATTTGAACAGGATGTATTTGTCGGATCCTGAATGATGGATGTTGAAGCATCTTCAACACATCCAACAAAATCGGACGAGACCAGACATCCTTTTTCGCAAACCCTAACCGTCCAGTGATTGCTCTCGCAAACGCGGAAATTGCTCTCATCATCGCATTTGGAGATACCGGTTTGGCATTCAACGACCTCATCTATGGTACAACCGGTACAAACAACAAATACAGCGAATGCGATGTGAAAACGTTTCATGTGGTTATCCTTTCATGAGAGCAGACGTATATAACCTTGTGGATTATAGCATAGAAGTTCACTCCGGAAAAGACTGGACGGTTCTGAATCTGGCGGTATTTCTCGTTTTGGTCGTCATGATGGTTGTGCATGAGGCGAGAAAACCATGTGGACAGAGAGTGGAATTGTTTAAAATTTCATTTGAAATGAATCAGAACATTCAATTGCTTGAAAAAACTCAAAAATCCATTGAGAAACCGGCATATCCCGGGGTGAGTTCGATGTCGAATGTGAGTTCGTCATCCGTAAACATGGTATATCTGTAGCCATAAATACCGGCTAATACTGCGCCTGCAATTGTGGCGGGAATGCCGACGCCAAACAGAATCCATCCGGCAATATATCTGGGTGAACGCGTGACGGCGACTTTGGATTTATTCAAATTTTCATTATCAGGTATTAAATAATACTTACCTGGGTCGGCTGTCAGTGCGAGGCCGAGGCCGGTGCCTATGAATACAAGGCCGGAAATTCCGAGGCCAGTGCCTGTCCATAGCAATGTGGATAGTTTATGTTTTTCGGAGGCGCGGTCTTTCAGGAGATATTCAGTTTTCTTTTTTTCTTCCTGAAGCGATTTTAACAGCGATTTGATTTTGGTGTCACAATATTCGTTGGGATCTAATTTTTCCTTTTCAAATCTTGCGAACCAGATTTTCTCTTCATTTTCATCGCTCATTGAAAATTCTCTCGAATAAAGGCTTGCTTTTTTATAGTAATCGAGAGCTTTGGCATCATTTCTGAGGCCGTCTTCAGCCTTACCCTGGAGATAGTTAAGAAATGGCGAGTATTTACAGGTTTTTTCAAGTTTGGAAGCTTCTTTTTGGGCGATTTCGAAATAGGAATTTTTGATCAGTTTTGTCAGTTTTTGAATTCCCTGAGTCCATTCTTCATTTTCTGATAGGTTTGTGCAGCTTTCCGGGATATCCAGTGCATAGGCGTAATTCGTGTGAACAGCGAAACAGAAAATTGTCACTAGTATGGCCAAACTAATGGCTGTTTCACGATTCTGAAAAGGAGTTGAGGTCAATTTCATGAGAATTCCCAAAGATTAAAGACCGAACTGACGAGGGTAATATGTAGCGCGCCTATGCCTTTGGCATACGGCTGCGCGTTGCCGCGTCTATGCCTTTGGCATACGCCTCGGCTTTATTTTTGTGTAAAAAAGCAGCACAAATTCATATTGTTTGAGCCCATGTCACTGAGCGTTCAGTGGTATGAGACAGTGGAACTATAACAGAAAATCGGGAGATGATGAAATTTGG
This sequence comes from Myxococcota bacterium, assembly GCA_045599925.1. GTDB lineage: Bacteria > Myxococcota_A > Bradymonadia > UBA4248 > UBA4248 > UBA4248. Next base: position 837 of record JAZRWV010000053.1, on the reverse strand, counting down.
GAAGAGGTAGTGGCGCGGTTGTAAGGAATTTGTGAACCTGGCATTCAAATCTGTGACAGTTCCGGAAAATTCTGGGGAGCATGTACGGACGATGTTTATACTTTTCTCTTAAGACAGCCATTTGGGGCGGTAAAAAAGTGGCAACCAATGAAGAAATATCTGTATCAAAAGCAGATTCAGTTCCCAACCTTAAACTCAGTCAGTTCGAAGTTCTCAGTTTTCAGCAGTCAGCCGCTGGTGAATCAACCGGAACATCCGTCACTGCGGAACAAAAAAGCAAGGATTTGAATTCAGTCGATGATTTCGTGAATGATTTTACTGATGGTATCGAAATCCATGAGTCTGTGAGGACCTTCGATTTGTATGAATTTGGAGGCTGGTTTCCAAAAAGTTTCGGCAATTGATGAATCGAGAAGTTCATCGTGATCAGAGAGGACGAGGTATCGATTGATATGTGTCTGTCGCATGTCACGTCTGGAGAGATAGGAATCGGCGAGTTCTGGGGTGACTTCATAGGTTTCGTGGTTGATGGGGTTGGTCATTTCACCCTGATAGATGTCTTTATGAAGTTCTGCGGCAGCGTCTACGACGGGATTTATCATGATGATGGCAGCGACATGGGGTTCATCGCAGAGCTGATCGGCAAAGAATGCACCGAGTGAAGTTCCGATGAGGATGACATCTTCGGAGTCGCCAGATATTTTAGCGATTTGTTTTTTGAGATCGGCCAGAATTTCGGGAAACATGCATTGCGAATGATAGTAGGCTACGTGAATTTGCACCCCAGCTGCTTTATGGGTGTTTCTCTGAGTGGAGGAATTTTTGTATGAATTAAAG
>JAZRWV010000052.1:0-2090 GCA_045599925.1 Myxococcota bacterium | reverse complement strand
AATGGATTCAACTCTTTCGGCATAAATATTCATCATTTTCTCCTTTTTGGTTCATGCAGGGCAAAGCGTTTCCCTATATTGAGGTTGTTTACTGCATTCAATGATGAATTTCGAGTGGTTTTACAACCAGAAAAACAGTCATTAAAATGCACTTTTCTGATGGAAAAACTGTTTACTTTGGCTAGTAGAACTGTATTAATAATTGGTCATTTTTCGAAAGCTTTGGCTTATGTAATGACTTTTTGGGGATTTGTGCTTGCAGGTGAGGAATTCATGAAACGCGTTTTTAAGATGACTTTGGCTCTTGCGTCGTTGATGTTCATTTCAACGGCATGCGATGACACAAGTCTGACATTGTCGGATGTTTGTTCTGATGAAGATTATGAGGCCGGACTTTGTGGAAATGCCGACAAGAATAATGACGATATTGATGATTCCGATGGCGATTCAATTCCGGATGATGAAGACAATTGTCCGGATATCGCTAACAAAAATCAGAAAGATTCCGATCATGACGGCATTGGCGATGCTTGTGATAACTGCAAAAACGTCAAAAATACTGATCAGACTGATACTGACGGCAATGGTATCGGTGATGCCTGTGAAGATGACGAAGACCCGGAGATTAAAGATCCGCCAGTTGTAGATCCGGAACACGATGCCGATGGAGATGGCGTTGAAGATTCGGCCGACAACTGCCCCATTGATGCCAATGCCGATCAGCTAGATTCCGATAACGACGGCATCGGTGATGCCTGCGACAACTGTCCCGACGCACCCAATAAAACTCAGGCAGATTCTGATAATAACGGCATCGGAGATGCCTGTGAAGAAACCCCCGTCATTACTGACGCTGATGCCGATGAAGATGGCGTTTCAGATGATGAGGACAACTGCCCGAATGTGAAAAATTCGGATCAGAGCGACTCCGATGGCGATGGCATTGGTGATGCTTGTGACAATTGTGCTCAAAAATCCAATAAGGATCAAAAGGATTCCGATGGCGATGGCATTGGCGACGCATGTGACAACTGCGCTCAAAAATCGAATCCGGACCAGAAAGATTCCGACAAAGATGGCGTCGGCGATGTCTGTGACAACTGCGTCAGTGATGCAAATAAAGACCAGAAGGATTCCGATGGTGACGGCATTGGCGATGTTTGTGAGGTCGTCGATCCCGGGAACGGTTCTCCCGAAAATCCATTCCTCATTACTTTCAGTTCAAAATGCGGCGGAACATACCGCTATGAAGGCGATACATCCAAATCGCCCTATTCAAAAATTGAATATTATCCCCCCTTCGATCCAAGAGAAAACGGTCCTGAATATTATTATAAATTTGTACTCGACAGGAAATCACGTGTCACTATCGCGCTTGACTCTGAACCAAGCGGCGTTGATGTCGATATCCATCTGCTTAAATCCATTCAGCCACTTGAAACCATTGCCAGAGATAACCTGACTATTTCTGAAACACTTGAGGCTGGAACATATTATCTGACAACCGATACTTATGAAAATCAGCCAGGAAAATTCGGTCTCACTGTAACGGCAGACAGTTCTGCATCCATTTCTGCCGCCGGTACAATGGATGATCCCATTATCATTGCCGATTGTGAAGGCAATCTCCCAACACACTTTGCATTTTATGATCAGCGAGATACTAAAAATGCGACGAGCAATCGGTTCAATTCCTATGAAAATACGGACGAGGACTATTACCGTCGTGGCTGCACGGGCAATAAAAATGAAGTTCGCAATAATACTGAACATGCAAATCAGCGCGGCAAGGAATTTATATATAAATTCACTGTAAAAAATAGAACGCGTATGTTCGGAAATCTGCGTTTCAACCGTTCATCCGCCATCGATAATGATCTCCATATCATCAATGCTGACACTCTGAAACCGGTCATCAATGTCGATTATCGCGTTACAGGCTTTACGATTGATCCCGGAACGTATTATGCCATCGTCGACTCCGATACAGGAAAGGCCGGTCAGTACATCATGGATCTCGTCTTTCGTCCCGATATTTCATCCGGTGATGAGACTTTTAATAAATATATGCTAAAAGCTGTCGATTACCT
>JAZRWV010000051.1:0-2663 GCA_045599925.1 Myxococcota bacterium | reverse complement strand
ATGCGGATCTCCTCCGAGGATGCTGTGCATATGGACGAAAACAGAAGTACATTTTGCTAGGTTTGCTGGGGCTATCCCCTGATGCGGCGATTGCGCACATGACAGAGGGCAGAACGAAGCGTGTTTTAAGAAATCCGTGGATCAAATGGCTCAGCGAGCGACCTCATATTCTGATGGGACGCGACACAATTTATATGCACGGCGGCCCCACGGGGGCACTCTCGCAAAAGCTGGCTCTTTCTGATGGGGATTGTTTTAACAAATGGATAGAGGAAATGGAGCAAGCCCGAGAAAATGGATGGGATGATCCAGCCTTTAAAGAGCACGAGTCTTTTCTATCGCCTGATGGTGCAGCGAACGACTGGGTTAAGCATCCCGAATGCATATTAAACTTCCTCAAAGCGGCCAATCGTCAGTATCTTGCCGTCGGACATTCTCCTTTTTTAGACTATGAAAAAGGTCCAATGCTCGATCTGGCAAATGCGACCTCTGTGATGAAGCATCAATTTGCCACGCCAGCGCAGCTTCCGCCCGAAGGCAGACTGATTAAACACGACACGAACATGAAGCGTGTCGGTGAACTCTGGGCTTGCCGTCACGAAGTTGGAACCGATATCTGGACGGGCATTGATGCCGATCTCAACGAATTCCCCCTCCGCAATCATTGATGAAAAACTACGTTCTACCCAATTTTGCCGTGATCCTCGCAGGTCTGATGCTCTCATCGGGTTTTGCCTTTGCAGAACCGGAAATCGGTTCAGAAGACTGGCATTTTGAGGTCACAAAAACCATTGCGCTTGAACTGGCCGAAACACCGGCCTGGAGTCTTGCAGCCTCATATCTTCGCGAACTCAGCCCTAAAACCCAGGACTGGAATCTGCTCCTGCTCCAAGCCAAAGTCGAACTGCAGCACGGCAATATCGAACAGGCGCAGCAAATTATTGAACGTGCGCTTTCGATGAACAATAAGAATCCTAGGATTCTAGCAATGGCAGGAAATATAGCGTCCGACGCTGGAAAACTGGATGAAGCAATTGTCTATTTTGAGCAGGTTCTCAAGCTTCAACCTAAGAATACGCAGATTTTACAAGCGCTTGGCCGAATACGTTCATCTCGACGTGAATGGGATAAAACCATTGAAGTCTATGAAAAGCTTCTCACGCAGATTACGCCCACAAGTGAAATCTGCACGAGGCTAGCCTCTGCATACGAGAACTCTGGGGTTCTCGACAAAGCAGAGTACTATCTCAAAACCAATCTGAGTGTGCATCCCAATCGAGTGCTTGCCCTGATGCCGCTGGAGCGGTTTTATCGAAACAATCAAATGCCATCGAAAGCAGATGAAATTGCCAGAGAACGCGCCAAACTACAGAAGATAGAAGGCGATCAGCGCGTTCTCAGAGATCTTCAAAGATCGAGCAAATAGTGAACTTTGGGCATTAAAACATGCCGGAATTCCAACTGAATGACAAACCAACAGTCATATAGTCTGCATCGACAAAGACGAGATGGTAGCTAAAGAATAGGCCAATGCCCAGGTGTCTGATGCCGCGATATTGAACATAAATGTCAAAATCGACCCCCATGCCATGACCGCCGCGGTGGTAATCATACGTCTTATCTTCCGAGAATAATGCCGAAAGATTAATCCCCACACCAGGCACCCACTGCAAAACGTCGAGGGCATAAAATACACCTAATCTAAGCGTATAAAGCCCGAGTGCATTTTTTAAATCTGTCTGTTGAGCGCCATAAAAGCCAGCGCCAGCATTCAGACTTAACCCATCGATGACGGAATAGCGCGTAAAGAGCTCCGTACCGCCGCCATAAATGTGATGCGACGGCATGAGAATCGCGGATGGTGATGCACCGATTTCCCAATCCCCTTCAAGTGCATGCGCGCTCATGGGAATAAACAGGCAAAAGCACAAAAAAAACAGTATCTGTAATTTTTTACGAAAACTCATCACTACAATTTATAATCGAAATAGAGCACGCCTTCTGAGCCTGGAGCAACGGTATACGGTTCAAAGTAAATTCGAACGCCATCGTCCGTTCGAACCATATTCTTAAAGTTCTCGCGTGTTGGTTCAGTTCCGGCCTTAATCATCTCTTCAATGCCTTCGACATGAGCGTATCTTTCAGTCAATTGGCGTCGAGCTTCAGCCGTCATCTTGGGGAGGACTTCATCGACATTATCGAAGAGCGACCAGGGATCGATTTGTTTGCCGTTGGAATCGAGCATAACGGCTTCCAACTTTGTGCTGCCATGAGCGCCGCCGGTATACTCGCTATGGGTAAACATCACATCTGCCGAATCAGAGCGGCTTCGAACGACATCGTAGCTGAGGTCATATTCGTAGATATTCATCAGCTCATCTGTTTCTTCGCGACGAAGTGCTGTGAGTTTATTCTGTGCAGATTTAGCCGCATTCTCGACTTTTTTTCGAATGACGTCATCAAATTCGCTGTTTCCCAGTTCGGGATAATGAGCTTCAATTCTGACGCCGTTCTTTTCAGCCTTAATCACCTTGTCGTTATGGGTCGATGCGGGCTTATCCGTATCTTCTTTCTTGTTCTCAGCGGTTTGAGAATCCTGAGTTTTTTCCTCAGAGGGAGCGTTTTGAACGACTGCAGGATCGTCAGGTTCCTGTTCCGGTTCT
>JAZRWV010000050.1:0-11155 GCA_045599925.1 Myxococcota bacterium | reverse complement strand
GATTCACTCAAGGATTATGAAGACAGGGAATATACAACGGATGATTTGCCGCTTCGAAAAATCGGTGAAGTTCTGGTCATCCATACCAAAGAAAAATTCTGTACCGGTATTATTCGTGGTTCTTCGCGGGAAATCGGGATTGATACTCGCGTTGTCATGATTAATGGCTACTAACAGTTTGAAATAAAAACGAGAAAAGCCGCGATTGTCGCGGCTTTTCTCGTTTTTAGACAGATGTTGCGGTGCATTAAACGGCACCGCAATTCGAATCAGTTAACGATAAAGATTGGGTCTTTTTTGCAGGATTCAATGGTGATGGTATCGGAATTGTTGTCACCGTTGCATTCGACGGTGCTTGGTGAACCGTGTTCATCGAGGTTTGTGACCATGATGACTTTTTTGCCGACAAGACTATCAAGTGTTTCCTGAGAAACCGTGCAGCCGACCTGATCACATTGTCCGACTTTGACATTGGTGTTTGTGTAGGAAGTACAAATGATATCACCCCGGTGATCGGGAGCTGATTCGTCGTAATAGAAGAAGGTTGCGGGAAGATTCTGCGAAACGGGTTTTGTTCCGCGATTGCAAAGTTTGCCGGAAATGACATGACGTCCGTCTTCTGTCGTTCCGCAAATGGAGTTAGGATCGAAACGGCCTGTGATATCGGGAACGGTTCCGGATCCATATTCTCCTTGTTTGTTGAGTCTGAAGTTGTTGTATTGAGGACGGGATTCGGTTGTGCCTTCGATAAAGCGACCTGTTATTTTAGATATCCAGTTATTGACCCATTCATTTATGGTTGGAACTTTGCCGGAATCTTCGATATTGATGATGTTATAGGCGTGCTGATTCCACATATTGCGGGAAGAAACCCAACGATCGAGTCGATCTTTAAAGATCATGAGGTCTGAGATGCCGATGTCGGTAGTTTTTCTCGTTGCACGACAGACTTTATAGTCGCCATCTTTCCATCCATCAGGCCGTGTACCGATTTCTTTAATAATGGTTCTGGAACTTCCATTGGTTGGATTTGTCATCAAACCGACCTGTGGGTGAATTGGTGGAGCACATACATATTGCTGAACGAGTTTTAAGTTTCCTTGTTCGTCTTTCATGTATTGTGTGTTGCATTCTGCATCTGTTTCGCAGATGCAGAGGCCCAGTGATTTGTTACAATTTTTCGAAGTAGGGCAGTCTTCGTCATCGAGACATGGAATGCCTTCGTGGATGGGATCCACGCAGTTTGAGGTCGTATTTTTTTCAGGATCGATGCGTTTTGCCGTGTCATCATAGCAGGTCATATTGATGTCTGAGCCCATGAGGATTTCAGCACTTCCGTCGTTATCGATATCAGCAATGACCGGGGCTTCGATTGAAGTCATGGATGAACGTTTGGCGCTGAACAGGACTTTACCTGTTTTGCCGTCATAAACTCTTGTAAAGCATTCATCGGCGTAAACAGCTTCGGGCTGGCCGTCACCATCGAAATCGAAGAGCGAAGAACCCGTTTTTCCAGATGAAACATCCTGTGACCAGCGTTCCCAGAGGACATTTTTATCGGCGCATTTGCCTTCTTCGTAGCGGGCACATCGCGGGTCGTAAACGCCATAAAACCCAGAGGATGCGACGCCGATTTCGGGGAGTCCGTCACTGTCAAAATCACCCACGGTGATTGGGCCGCCATAAATGGTTGTATTGGGATTTTCAGCAGGTTTGCTGTATGCAACAGTCATGAGTGTTTGGACGTCAAAGCTTTTGGGATTATCGGCTTTTGGGGTGAGTGCGTAGAGATTGAGTCCGCCGTTTCCTCCGGAAACGATTTCCGGAATACCGTCCAGTTTGGTAAAGTCAAAGGCTGATGCGGTTGCACCAGCTGTGCCGAAATCCGCATAGGCTGTAAATGGACGAAGCTTGGGAAGTTTCGCGATTTCATCCCATTCTTTGTCTGTATCGTTCCATTGCAAAACATAATCTTCAATAACCATGCTTGCCATTTTGCTTTCGCGATTGAACAGGTATCCGATAGATCCCATATTGTATGCAAAATTCTTAATACCTGCGACGACGCGATTGCCTGTCGTAGGTTCAATGACGACACTTCCGACGACGAGTTCCGGCAATGTGTCACTGTTGATATCGAAGAACATGGGGGCTGTTCCCGTGTTCACAACGTCGTGTTGCCAAACTTTGACATGGCGTTTTTGAGTTTCATCCCATTTGAACAGTGTGGGATGTTTCGATTCATCGATCATAACGAGTTCGAGAAGGCCATCGTTGTCGATATCGGCTGCCGCAGGATTGTTGTAGTAGCTGCAAGGCATTTCAAATTCAATGGATTCCAGTGTTTCGCAGTTTTCCGGATTGATGAAGCGAATGATGCTTTCATGGTTGTCACGATTGACATTTGATGGGAATGAAGCTTCAAAACAACGTTCCTGGAATGACCAGACTGCAATGACGGTCTTTAGACCGGCTTTGTTTCCGAATGCCCCCACAAGAGGTGGAATCTCAACTTTGTTGGAGAGAGGATGATCATCATCCCGGGGTTTCCATCGACACTGGATTTGTGCTTCAAAAATACCGGGTTTTGTCGTGTATCTGCAGGATTCGTCGTGAGTATTGATATCGTCGTAAGGAATGCACTTTCCTTTTGCTCCACACGAATCATCCAGACAGCAGAAGGAGTCTTTTTCGAGGCAATCGGCTGTTGAACTGCATGTATTTCCTATTGGAGTGCATACGGATTTCAGGCATTTCATATCGGATGGGCATAAGATATGTTGTTCTTCATCGCAATGTTCATTTTCCTTGGCGATTTTTACGCATATCCCATCCTGACATGTGTTGTCATTGTCACAAATCAGCCATGATTCATTGCATGTACTTCCGATGGGAAGGTTTTCCTGGTATTTTCGGCATATCTTGTCATCATCACAGAGTAAACCGATTTTGCACATTGAACTTTCATTAAAATCGCATCGTTCAGATTCATCCACAAATCGAATGCAGGTATTTCCCATGCAGCTCATGTCGTCCTGGCAAAGGGCTTTATCGTCAGAACAGTCACCTCCTTGTGCGACTGATAATCCGCAGGAACCATCGGGGAGACAGTCTTTATATTTTTCTTCGCCGGCACAATCATCATTAGTATGACATTTGCCTGCGTCATCTATAAATGCCTGCGTTCGGCAGAATCCGTCCCAACATATCAGGTTGTCACGGCAAATGATGGCTTCGTCTGAAAGACTGCAGGCATCTCCTTCATTGCGATAATCAATGGATGTACATTTTTTGTTTTTGCAAATCTCATCTGCACCACAATTGTCTTTGGTTGTGCAGGTTTTATCAGAAGGTGGATTGTCGGATGACTTTTGGCAGGTACCATCTTTACAAATGAGCGGCGTCTTGCAGAGATGTGCGTCATCACAGTCATCTCCTTCCGAAACGACCTTTGCGCATTTCCCGAAATCGAGACATTTTCCGGAATCGCAGCTTTCATTTGAACTGCATTCTGTATCAAGGTCGGTTGTTTCCGATGACGATGTTGATTCGTCAGAGCATCCGCAAAGTGAAATGATTGCTGTGAGTGTGCACAATAGTTGAGTTCTTTTTTTCATGGCTTTTCTTATTTGTGAGTGTGAGTGAAATGAATGAAAGAAATCGTGTTATATTCCCATATAACAGTTTATTGGATGGGATAAAATCGCAAATGACGTTTATGCACTCCGTCTGTTATAGCTGTAACATAGTTCCATTGAGCTGGTTTGTTCATAATTGACGGCTGTAGACATTTTAATTATGGTAAGATTTTGGAGCATTCATGCTTGGATTTCACAGGTTCGATAAATATGAAAAAAACGCTTTTGTGTCTTGGTCTTATATTGATGCCATCTTATGCAATGGCTCAGTCTTTTGAAACGGTTGATGCTTGTCAAAGTCTTAAAAATGAAGTGACTGCAGCTGTTGAAGAAGCACGTCCTCTTTCTTCTCTTTTTGCAGAAGAAAATATCACTGAGGAACAGTATCTTGCTCAGCTTTATCAGGGCGTTCAGTTACTTTCGGCTTCTGGACAGATGTTTTTTAAAGCCTCAGACAGCCATGAATCGACATGTCGAACAGTTCTCTCTGAATCAGGTAAAATTGAGCAAATCCGCGTCATATATGACTGGTATCTCGAACCTGTTAAGATGGCATATCAATTCTTTAAACGAGCCCGTGAAGCAGCCGTTCGGCTCAATCGTCAGGGGGATGTCGATGTCTTTAATACGACGATGACCGAATACGATTCTGCGGTCATGAAGCTCGTTTCTGTCTGTGAATCAGACCTCGCCGGAACATCTCATGCTGCAACTTGTTCGGAATTGTCCGCAAGACTCGGGGATGTTCTGAAATAGTCTTTTCCTCTTACGGCATGTTCAAACATTGACCTGATAGATACATGATGGTGAGTGTAATCATGAGGGAGCATGCCGCCAATTGGAAAAAAATAAAGCCTTAATTTCATTTTTATCGTAAAATGATATTTTGGCGTGAAATTTTCATTCTATTTTGGTTTGCCAGTGATGGCATTACTATTCTTAGTTTTTATCCAGAACTCAGCTGAATAACAGCTCGTGGAATGGGAGCTGTTTGGTTTGGCTTTTGTGTTTGTTGGGAGTGTTGTTTATGGATTTCAGTAAAAAACGCGTTCTCTTTTCCCTCGCTTTTGTTGCTCTTATCGCTGCCGGATGTGGTGAATCTTCTTCAAGTGGGGATGAAAATACCGATACTCAAAATCCTGGGCAGTCTTCGGGTGAAAAATATGTGGTTGTTGATCCTACAACAGCTTTTACATCTGAAAATGGTGATTCCGTGGATATCCACGTCAAACTTTCGCAAAAGCCTGCCGGAACTGTCGTCATCAATGTTCAAAGTTTGGATACAACAGAAGGCACGGTTTCTCTGTCTTCTCTAACTTTTACTGAGGACAACTGGAATTCTGAGCAGATTGTTACCATCACTGGTGTGGATGATGACGAGGCGGATACTGACATCATTTACTACGTTGAATTTAAGTGTGATGAAACTGCAACGGAAGATAAGGGTTATGTAAACCAAGTGTTTAATGTCTGGGTCACAAATATTGACAATGACCTGGAGGGGGTTGATAGAGCAGGCAGATTCGTACGCCTACACATTGATGCTGATGACTCGATAAGTGAAGATGGAAAAAGTGTTCAATATGGAATGAATCTAAAGGCAATGCCTTCTGATGATGTGATTGTAAAACTCATCGGAACTCCTGCAACAGAAGGAAAAATTGAACCATCTACACTGGTCTTTACCCAGGATAACTGGGGGGCTGTTCAATACTATACGATTACCGGACTTGATGATAATGAAGAAGATGGCAATCAGCTCTTTAAGATTGAATATGAGTTTTCATCCAAAGACATTCGTTTTGACAAGCTTCAGTATAAAACAAGTGAAATCGTCAACCTCGATAACGATACAACCCCAGGACTGCATGTTCTCTCAGAATCTCTGGTGACGGACGAATTCGAGACAAAAGACAGCTTTTTTGTCGGTCTGGACAATAAACCCGCAAAAGATGTCTTCGTGTACTTGGAAAGCACTCGCCCGGATGAAGCTATTACCGAGCATTCCATCGTTAGACTGACTTCTGAAAATTACTCAATGGCCGAAGTTTTCGTTCAGGGGGTGGATGACGATAAAACCGATGGCCCTCAGGATTATCAAATTAAAATTAGGAAAGTCGGCAGTTCGGATCCTTCCTATAATAACATCAAACCGTATGATATGACGAGTAAAAAGGATTTCGAAGCTGTTGCTGGAATCAATGAAGACAACGACAGACCGGAAGACAAAAATTCCATTATCGTCACGCCTGTCACACAAAGCTCGTCTTCTCCTAAAAAACGTGATCTGACACCTGAATATTATACGTCTGAAGATGGTGACAGTGTGAGCTTTACGACTACACTTGAAAAGCCACCTAAGGATGGACATGCTGTTATCATCAATGTCATTGTTACCGATCCGACAGAAGCTATAACCGATCCCTCCAGTCTCTATTTTGATTCGAAAAACTGGAATATCCCTCAGGAGTTTAGTGTCATTGGTGTGGATGATGACGAGGCTGACGGAGATGTCGTATATGGTACTCATCTCATTTCAGTCAGTACGGATTATGCCTGTAATGTGCTCGAATCCGATGTCTTAGTTATGCAGAATAATGACAATGAACCGAGTTTTGTCACATCAGATGCAGGACTTGTCATCGAACGCTCCCACGATGTGCTCTATACAAATGAAGACGGTCAGTCGAGAACTTTCAATGTCAGTCTCAATTCTCAGCCGTCTGCAAGTGTCGTCGTAACTTCGAAATCTTCCGATGAATCAGAAGGCGTTGTCGTCAGTGGCAAACAGCTTGTCTTTACACCGCTGAACTGGAACATTCCTCAATCTGTCATGGTGATGGGCCTTGATGATAACGAATCTGACGGAAATGTGAATTATTCCGTCAATTTCACGATCGATTCCGATGATAATAATTATGCCGCACTGAACTCAAATGATGATTTTATATACTCCAGCGAGGTGCTTTTCCTCAACTTCGATAACGAGGATGGGACTCAAGGCTCTTCCTCAGGACCGTCTGTCGTTGTCAGTGATTTGTCTTCCTGCACAGGAAATTCATGTTCCATTGGTTCGGATAAACAGCCGTTCTTCTCGTTTTCATCGGATATCTGCAGCAATCAAAAGATCATTGTTTCGCCAAATCAGCCGTTTATGCTCTATGTCCATCTGAATGAACAGCCTGCCGATAAAACCACAGTGACATTCGAAATCGAAAATGAAAACGCCGCAGCTTTCAAAGAAGGAAAAGGCACTGAACACGCTATACATACATTCTCGTTTACACCCGAGAATTATAATGTTGATAAAAGTGTCGGCATTTACTCCAAAAATACATCCGGTCGGGACATGACGTTTAATGTTTCCGTCAGAAGCACGTCAAATGTACCTGATGATGTAAAAGACGAACTCTGCTCTTTCACGGTCGTCGCAAAATCTGAGGATGTTAATTATTCACAGGGGAACACCCAGCATCTGCGCATTATGGCCGCAAATACAACGACAGGGGCTCAGGTGTATGAAGATGTCGGCATGAACATGTTTTATGCGATGGATCCCGATGTCATTCTGGCTCAGGAATTTGCGCCGTCAGCTGAGGACGTCATCCAAAAACTCAGCAGCTATTTTGGTGCCGAATATCATTACGTAACTGGTAAAGGACGCATCGGAAACGGCATTATTTCCAAATATCCGATTATCTGGCACAAATCACATTCCCAGCAGAAAATTGATCAATATTCCAATCAGGTGGTTTATACATTTGATAGTTATGGCGATAATGCTGACCGCCAGTGGGACGCCGCTCTCATCGATATCCCCGGCGATAAGGATCTCCTCGCTCTGAGCCTCCACCTTTCGACAAAACATCACTATTATGAATTCCCTGTCCTGCACGACTGGATTAAAGAACTCATGGCCGGACATGATTATTACCTGGTCATAGGCGGCGATTTCAATACAAGCAATTATAGCGATGGTCTTAGCCAGATTGGTGATCTCGTCGTCACTCAGTTCGATTATCCTCGCGATAAATATAATGAAAATTATTCTGGTTATTATAAAAACAATAATGGTGCGATCAATACCAACCATAATCGCAATAAGCATTACGACTGGGTTCTCGTCGATCCCGCAATGCACGCACAGTCTGTTCCGACCAGAATTGGCGCAGATAATTATGCATTCGGCTATGTCCTCGATTCACGATATCAACTTCCCATTTCGGCTATCGCACCGGTCAAAGCTGCGGATTGCGAAAATGAAACCCTGCAGCATATGCCCGTCATTCGTGACTTCATTTATGAATATTAATGAGGTTTAACAACGCCTGAAAAATGGTCATGATTTTTTGAGGTTCGGCCTTTTGCCTTCGGCAATACGGCCGACTTTGCGTCCGCTATGGCATGCCATACGCGGACGCTGCTTTTTTAGGCGGATAATCTCTTTGCCTGAACAAACTGTTTTATTCGAAATGATTAGTCGAAAAAATGGAGTGGCTTTTATCCAGTCGCGACTTTTCGATCCCGTTTGATGTCACAAACTGTTTGGAATGCACAAACGTGTCAAAATAATCTCCGCATATTTCTTGCGTTTTTTCATTTACCCTCAAATATTTACAAAAGGCATAAGGTTTGCTAAAAAGCCGACAGCTTTTCTTTTGTTTTGAAAAGCTAAGTAAATTTGAGTGTTTTTAGTGCTTCAGCAACTGAAGCATATATTTTTACATCTTTTGGAGGAATCCTATGAAAAAAGTTCTCTGGACACTTAGCGCTCTCGCACTCGCCGGCCTTTGCTTCACTTCTTGCGATGAAGAAACAATGAATAACCTCTTTGGTGATCCCGAAGAATGGAGTCCCGTTAGTAACGAGGATTTCTGCGATGGCTCTTGCGGTAACGCAGAAGATGGCAATGCCGATGCTCCTAACTGCTTCTCGAACGATATCACCAAGGGTGATGATGTGGACTATACATTCTGCTCCGCTTGCTCCGTTAACTGCGGTATGAAATATAAAGGCACAACACCTACCTGTGTTCAGGGTGATGTCGTTCTCGGTGGCGGTTGGGGTTGCGCTTCTGCTGGCACCTGTGCTGCGGGTCAGGGCTTTAAAGTTACAGGTGAGATCGCCAAATGCGAACCGCTCGATGTGAATCAGTGTGATGCAGAATCCGGTTGTGGTGAAGGTTATCACTGCGATCTCGATGCTGGCCTTTGTGTTGAAGATGAGGTAGAAGAAGATAACAACTTCAAATTTGTCCGTATCGAAGACCTGAGCGGTAAATGCCAGAACAGCAAAGGTGAAACCAAATTCAATGATGATGGTATTTGTACACTCGACGATCCAGGCGCAGATATCGATGCCGTCATCCTCGTTAAGAAAAACGGCGATGTCAAATATGCTACCGACGTCGTTGGTTACAAACGTTCTGACCTCGATGGTACCTTTAAAATACTTGCTGAAATTAAAGCTTTGAACAAAGATGGCGTTAGCTACACAGCTGCCGATCCTACCAAAATCCTTGGCGCACCTGATTCGTTCGACACCTATGGTTCTGCTTATGATGGCACCTGCAATTACTGGGTAGATCCTCAAGCCGCAGAAAAAGTACATCCCTATGTTTCTCTCGGTGGTTCTGATGGTTGGATCGAAGTTCAGATGGGCGGCAATATCGAAGCTGGTGATAAACTCGACATCCTCGAAGTTGGTGAATGCAAGCTGAAGAACACCACTGATGGTGGTAGCCAGACAGCACAGGCCGACAAAGTGAAAGTCCTTGTCTCCATCACCAGTGATGAAGGTACTTGGAAAGCCGTTGGTGAAGCTACTCCGGATAGCAATAACAAAGGTATCCTCACCTTCAGTATTTCCGACAATATGCTCAAGTAATATCGCTTAGATATTCGTAAAAAAGCGCCCTTTTGGGCGCTTTTTTTATGCCTTTTGCTCATTCATCCTCTCTCTTTTATAAGTGATATCCCATGTCGGAAACCCCACAATCCCTCTTTGATGAACTTGCTGAAGAATACGAAGATATGCGCAGGGAACTCGCATGGGATCCCTTCGTACATATAAAAAAAGCATTCGAAGGTTTCGATTTCGCCCAAAAATCCATTCTCGATGCCGGTTGTGGTACCGGCGAGTGTACGCGATGGTTCCAGGCACAAGGTGCAGAACCCTACGGGCTCGATATTTCGCCGGAAATGTGCTTTCATGCCGCAGAACGCTCAGAAAATATCCCCTATCTCAACCACGATTTGAGCGAACCTCTGCCTTTTAATGATGCGCGTTTCGATGCCGTTGTCGCCCTCGGATGCCTCGAATATATCGAACACATCGAAGAAACTGTGCGCGAATTCCGACGTGTTCTGCGCCCAAATGGCTTGTTTTTGGGCTGCTTTGAACGATTTGGTGAGGATTGCCCCGGCAAAAATGCTCGTAATATCGTCTTTTTCGAAGACTGGATGCGCTATCGGCAGTCAGAAACAGAAATCGAACAAATGTTGAAACGATATTTTAAAAATGTTTCGCTCTGTCGCGTCGATGGCTTTAAACTCACCGACGATGACGGTAATGAAACCGGAGAATGCACGCAATATATTCGGGCAATTTGTTCAGCTGGACGTGAATAATTTGCACTCATTTGGAGTTCTGTCGATGAATTTTTACGAATATTTAGCCCATCTCGAAGCCTCTTCAACGCCATTTGCGATTGCAACCATCGTTCATGCCAGTGACAATTCCCCTGGCAGAACCGCTTTTAAGATGTGTATCACCGAAGATAAGAAGATTTTCGGCAGTATCGGCGGCGGTTCTCTCGAATATAAAGCCCAGAATACAGCCCTTGAAATGCTTCGAACCGGCGAACACACTCGCCTCGAAACCTATCATTTAACCGATAATGAAGATGGCATTGGCATGGCCTGCGGTGGCGATGCTCAGGTGTTTATCGAAGTCATCTCGCCGCGAAAAAAACTCTTTATCTTTGGCGGTGGTCATATCGGTGCCGCATTGACCAGATATGCTACCGATGTCGGCTTTGACGTCACCATTATCGATGACAGGCCCGAGTTTGCTTCAAAAGAAATGCATCCGGCCGCAATGGCTTTGCATACATGCCCTTACGAAGAAGCTGTTAAACTCGATTTCCCCAAAAATGCCTATTTTGTCATCGTCACACACCAGCATATCGGGGATGGTACGTGCCTGCAGGGGCTTTTGAAACGCCCGGAACTCGAACCCAAATACATCGGGCTTATCGGTTCCGCAAAAAAACTTTCACGCGTATTCAATCAAATGCTCAAAGAGGGGTATTCGCGCGAATCACTCGAATTTGTGCATGCTCCAATCGGAATCGATCACGGCGGCCAGTCAGCAACCGAAATCGCAATCTCTATTGCCGCCGAACTGATTTCTGTGCGTTATGACAAAAAACTCGCCGATTGCATGAGCGCAAAAAAACATCCATTCATGATCGTGGGGTAATAAAAAACGACGAAAAGCACCCAATCGGGTGCTTT
>JAZRWV010000049.1:0-5215 GCA_045599925.1 Myxococcota bacterium | reverse complement strand
AGCTTTTTCAAGGCATTTATATTCGTTATCGACCATACATTTGTTGTATTCTTCTGCACACCAGTCGACGAGGCATTTATAGGTGCCGTCTTTTAATCCGCAGTGTTCATTTTCTTTGCAGGCTGTGTATTCACAGGCATCATTAATGCCGCAGGTTGCTGCATCCGATGGATCATAGCATTTAGCTGTTCCAGCAATGCTGCACCATTTTTGGTTTTCAGAGCACTTGCATTTCCCTTCAACGCAGGAAACACCGGCCGATTCGCAGTTCCATCCGGCAAAATCAGTATCATTGCTCAATTCTGATGTGCATTTGCCTGTGGCACCACAGTGTTTGGCGTCTGTCATTGGATTGATGCAGTTTTCATTGCAGTATACGGCGTCTTCCTTACACGCGCATTCATAGGTGTTATCATTATTTTCTATGCATCCCCAGTATTCGCCCATGCTTTTGCAGTCTTTTCCGCCAAAGTTTTCTAATTTGCATTTGATTGCACCACAATGTCGTGGGTTTGCACTGTCGATGCATTCACCATCGCAGTTGAGCATGCCATCGCAGTCACCGCAGTGATAATTGTCGTTGTCCATATTGAGGATGCATCCATTTGCACTGATAGGGCAATATCCGAAGGTAAAGTTTGCATCTGTAACATCCGAACCAGAGCACTTGTCTAGTGAGCTTGCTTTGCATTCCGGGGTAGAAATGTATTCCAGGCGAGTGAGATTCGATTCATTTGAAGCTGGGGGGCAGGAAATACCTCGACTGGAGTCTTCGAGACTGCATCCGGCGAGGAGGATAAAAGCAAGTGATAGCAAAGAAATGGACTTTTTCATGAAAATTGCTCCCTAAATACGTCGCATGAATCACAAGCGAATCAAAAACTGCACTATTTATAGCAAAGTCGGGGTTGATTCAATGATGAGAAATAGATGGATGGGCATTAATAAAAAAAAGGTGCGTATGCCAAAGGCATAGCACCTTCGTGTTCGGCGTATCGGCAAAGCCGATAGCCGAACTCATGCGCGCTGTATGCGCCAGCAAAGGGGCGCGAAATTTATAAAAAGGATAAAACATGCGGTGAATCAAAGAAATTACTGGCATTTTGATGATGTTGAGGTGCCAGAACAGGTTTTGCCAAGAACTTCGCAGTTGTGACCCGCATCGCCACAGGCATTTTTTGTGGGCTGGCATGTCGCGTGAAAAACTCTGTATCCCGATTTACAGGAGTCGGCCCAGCACTGGCCGCCACGGATATGGGATGTTTTCCAGCCCGGAAGTTTATTGCATTCGCTGGTTGAATTACTTATCGGTCGACAGGCTCCCCAGTGACTGCCTTTGGTATAATCTGTGACAAAACCGCTGGCACATTTGGTAGGAACACAATAGTCCGAGCTGGTGTCGACTGTTGATGCGATGACCCCATATATGCCCTTGCAGGCTTTGCGAATACAAACCGTGCCGTCGAAATTGAGGACTTTGCTGCCGTCGCTTGTACAGGCACATTTGCCTTCACTATTGCATATTTTGGCAACACCTTTCGTGCAGTCAACGGCCTGGTTGCTCGTTTTGGGGGCACATGATGATGCAGAGTTGGCAACACAGCTTTTTTTGTCCGAACTGATATGCTGACCATCGCCGCACTTTGTGATGTAATTTTTGCAGGTTTCTCCATCGAGATACTGATTTTCGCCGCATGAAACACGCTTGCAGATGCCATTCTCAATGGCAAATCCCGATTCACATCCTGAAAGGATGCACTTGCCATCGTCACTGCAGGTCATCGAAGTCGCATTGTTTGGCATATTTTGGGTGCAGTCAGTCGGTGTGCTGTTCTCCGGCATATCGAATGAACCGCATGATGTGGGGGTATTTTCAATACATTCGACAATTTTGCCGTTGCGATATTTGGGATGCGCTCCATAATGGCATTGTGGGACGACACACTTGCCTTCTTCGCAATAAGCTTCAGTAGTGATGGTGGTGCAGTTCTGACAATCGCTGCCGCAGGCATCGTTTCTATTGACACACATCCAAACGTCACCCACTTTTTGATTGCATTTGAATCCGCAATCGGAATCACGACAGGAGCCGTTTTCACAAATCTGTTTTTCGCCACAGATGTTGCCGCATTTTCCGCAATTGTTGACGTCATTGCTCAGCATCGCGCAGATGTCGCTTTCTTCGCAGTATGTTGCATTTTCCTGGCACAGACACTGGAATTCACCCTCTTCGAGAGCACACTTCCGGTTCTTAAGAAGTGTGCAGTTTGTGCCTAAGTTTTCGCAGTCTACAGCTCCACAGTATTCATCATCCTTAAAGTCAACACAAATGGCTGCACCCGTTTCGTCATTGCATGTGAACTTTGGAGGAAGGCAGTCCGTGAAGTATTCTTTTAAAATTTCACAGTGATAGTCGGTTCCCTCTTTGTTTTTTTGGCACAAAGGATAGGCAGGAGGGCAGAAACCGCGCTCCAGATATTCATCAAAATCGTCAAGCGTGCAGTTTCCTTTCGTGCAGGTTTTCAAATAAATGTATTCCAGTTTCGCACCATCATCCGCGTCTTTTGGGGGACAGGGAGAATCTATGTTGATGACTTCCTCCAGTGCGCATCCCGAAATCAAAAAACCAGATAGTATCAAAGGAATGAGTTGAAAACGCTTCATAACTTTAGTGTTTATTCGCCTGTTTTTGGGCTCAATGACATAACTCCGTTGTTATAATACTGGGATTTTAATGAAAATGCAAAATGCAATATCCCGATGTTGTGCGTCATTTGTTTGTGATTTCAATCATCAGATGTCAGAGGTTGTCATCGAATACTTCATAAAATGCAAAAAATCAATTTTTTCGGCATGAAATATGAATTACAATACAGGCTGTGTTTGAAGATGGCTTTTGGCTGTCAATTTTTATGGAGGAAATTATGAAGAAATTATCCCGAATTCTGGCAACTGTTGCATTTGCGGCATGTTCTGTTTTTGCGTTTGCTGGTTCTGCATCAGCAAAACTCCCGGCAGATATGGAAGAATTCAATGCAATGTATGCAGCAGAAGCAACGACACCGGAAGGAACCGCAAAACTCTGGCTCGAAGCAGCCTTTATGTATCAGGATTCCACAACGCGCTCCCTTGGTCGTGAAATGCTTCTCAAGCTGATGAAAGGGCTTCCGAAAGATTTCGAACGCAATTCAGCTCATTCAACGATGGTCGATCGCATTAAAAACCAGCCGGAAATTCAGCGTTCCTTCTGTGCAGGCTCTTCACCCGAAAATGGCTATAAAGCAGACCTGAACAACTGCGAAATTACGGTTGAACGCTCCAAAGAAGGTTCGGATCCAAATATGTGGAACCTCTGGCTCGTCAGCTCCGGTTCGGATATGTCACGCCAGATTACACTCGTTAAAGACGGCGATCACTGGCTGGTCTGGAGTGCGCCTGGTCTTTATATGGGAATTAAACCTGCTGTTAAAAAGTAATTTTGAATAGCGTGTGAAAAAAAAGGTGCCGATTGGGCACCTTTTTCACGGTTTGAGATGCCCGGCTTTGCAAGGCCGGGCTGTCTGTTTTCATTCCATGGATCTTCGTCTTTTCTTTATTGAACTCCCACCTGAATCTGTACTCGCTGCACTCGACAGGCGGCTGGAAACACTCGCTCGGCGACAGGAAGCTGTCAGCGGGGGAAAACGTCTCTGGATTACGCACGTACCCGAAACCCAGACCAGGCCTTTTCTTCATGCCAGACCTTTCGATATCTTTGTTTCGCCAATGAGATTTAATTCGTCTCTGCGCGAAGACTATCGGGTCGGTCTCGGAGTCGAACCCAAACGATGCATGATTTGTCGCGCTCAGGATGATTCTTGCGAAAATGCTGAGATACTGTTCGTTCTTTGTGCTGAAATTATGGCAAAATGCTCGGCTCTGCTCGGTATCGATGAAAAACTCGGACGCTTGATGTTCAAAATTGATGAGCGTGAACTTGAGTTTCCTTCACAATGTCTTGACGAATTTCCCGGTTGCGTTTACGAAGTAGCTCACGAGATGGATGACGGAGACCTCGGCGTCGAATGGTTCGTTGATGCTCGCTGGTTAAAAGCATGGATCTCAAAACAACATCCACTTCAGAGCTCACACCCTGAGGCTTCTCGCTTTTCTTCTCTTGATTATTCATAACGCCTATGGCATTTCCGGAGGTATTGATATGCATATTAAACTTGCACTAGACCGTATTTTCAGGATTCTCGATGAAGACGATCCCGTCAAGCATGCGAATAACCTTCGCTCTCTGCTCGAAGGCATGAGAAAGGGGCTCAATCGCAGTGGCCTGGATGACGAAGTTATCGATTTCGTCAATGAATATCTCGATTCGTGGCTGATCGAAGAAGCTATCGAGGAAGATATCGATTCGTTTATCGAAGAAACCAATGATGTGTACGACAAAGTCGTCTCCGAGGATGAGAACGACGAAGACGACGATGATGATGACGACGATGACGACGAAGGAATGGATGACGAGTTTTAATTCATTTTGATTGCCGCGCTATCTGCGATACGCGCGGCTTCGCGTCTGCTATCTCACTCGCCTGGCTCGTTCAATACGCAGCCGCACTTTCTTTGGTTGATGAAAGTTTATAGTATGTTTCGTGCTGTATCATGAGGCATGTGAACTGACGATTATACATAGATTTCCAGGATTTTGTCGTTTGAGATGTTTTGGGCTCGGATGCTCCCGATTGAGCTCGCGTTCATAGACTCTCTCAATTTTTTTTCGAATCTTTATGTTCTGTTTGATGCAGACAAAAAATAGGATGTATCAAAATTATTTGATACATCCTATTTTTAATGTTGAACTGGTCTGCTAAAATTTATATCCGACATTGAGTGTCATTGAAACCCATGGTAAGGCGTATGTAACATCTTTATCCTGTGAATGGCGAAAACCGCAGAGCCCAGTGAACAAATGAAATGTTACCTTAAATTTCTCCTCGCCATAATGGAGAGGAGGAACGTCACGAAGTGACAAGGCGGTGAGGCTGCTCGGGAAACGAAGCGGATTTCATATTGTGAACTGAGGACAGGTGCAAAACCCCAGAAAAAAATACAATTAAGAGGTTCCCTGGTGTGTCATTGTATGGGGAATTCGTATTATGTTGACAGAATCTTGGCCAGCATACGCATTTCTATTAGCATTTCATCATCGTTATCTCCGTTATCAAAT
>JAZRWV010000048.1:0-5095 GCA_045599925.1 Myxococcota bacterium | reverse complement strand
CATGAAAATGGACAAGGCTCGGAAAGTGCGATGATTCTTACTGCTGCTGAATATCTCGGCTGCAGCAAAGACAGAATTCGCTATCGTCGTTCCTCGACATCGAGCATTCCGGATTCCGGTACAACCGTCGCCTCCCGCGGAACGATTATGGGAACGAGTGCAGTTGTTCTTGCCGCTCAGAAAGTCAAAAAAGTCCTCGCCGAATCCCTTTCGAAAAATCTCGAATGCAAACCGGATGAAGTTGTTTTTGCAAATGACTGCATCTCAGCTCCGAATGGCAAATCCCTGACGTGGCCGGAAGCCGGTTTGCAGATGTTCTTCCATAGAGAGCATCCGTATGCACAGGAAACCTTTAGAGTTCGCGATGGCATTGACTGTTCCTGGGATGAAGAAACGGGACATGGCAAAGCCTATTTCACGTTTGTATATGGATGTCAGGCCGCAGAAATTGCAATCAATCCGAAAACCGGAAAGATTCGCCTCATCAATGCTGCTGCAACTCATGACGTTGGCAAAGCCGTGAATCCTCCGTACGTCATTGGCCAGATCAATGGCGGTATGGCTCAGGGATTTGGTTATGGAACGATGGAAGATCTCGGTATAAAGGACGGAAAAATAACGAATCTCAACCTTGGCAAATACAAGGTGCCAAAGGCCAATGAACTCCCGGATTTCATCGTGACACTGGTTGAAAATGCCGATCCGATGTCGAAATCCGGTGCAAAAGGCATTGGCGAGCCGGCTCTCGAGCTTATGGCTCCGGCAACGGCAAATGCGATTTATCATGCGACTGGGAAACGCTATTACAAACTTCCGATGATTATTGCTCCCGAAAAATAAGCAAAATCTCTAAGAAATAACAGGAAAAGACATGGAAATAACTGTCAACGGAACAAAACACATTGTCGATGACGCTCGTCAGGACGATGAATTGCTTGAATATCTGCGCGAAGAACTCGATCTGACCGGAACAAAGAATGGCTGTCACGTGGGCGTTTGTGGTGCCTGTGTGGTGCTCATCGATGGCAAACCCATGCGGGCTTGCTGCAGAAAGCTTAAACATGTTGCAGGCAAGGAAGTGATGACGATTGAAGGCCTGAAAGGCGAAAATGGCCAGATTCATCCGCTTCAGCAGGCATTCATGGACAAGGGCGCAGTTCAGTGCGGATACTGCATTCCCGGCATGGTGATGACTTCGCATGCACTCCTGATGCAGAATCATCATCCATCCAGAGATGATATTCGCAAGGCCATTGCAAATAATATTTGTCGTTGCACTGGGTATGTTCAGATCGTCGATGCCGTTGAAGCGGCTGCACAGTCTGGCACTTACGATAAAGAAATCTCTGGGTGAGTTTTATTTGGGAGGGGAAAGCCTTCCCCTCGCGGCTATTTGCAGAGCAAATACGCCGCTACCCTTTCTGGCCTGTGGCACCAAACCAAATAAATCAGAATAAAAATTAATAGGCATATCCGTGGAACTGCAGTCATCTCGCGAGACATTATCTGAAGTCAGCAGTCAGGCTTCTGCACTGATATCACGCCAAAAACCGACGCGTTTTGGCATGCTGACCCAGTTTTCTCTTTTCATTCGTCTTGTCTTTGCCAGGATATATGCCCATGTCGTGCACGAACCCTCTCAGATTCAGGATATCCTTGCGATTCCTCAAAATGAGCCCATTATTTATCTGCTCTCGTCGGAAAATAAACACGATTATTTGTTCCTGAATCATTTGTGTTTGAAAACCGGGATGCCGATTGCTTTCATCAGCAATGGCGGGAACAAACTCAAATATTCGACAATTGGACGCCGTTTCGTTGGCCTCTTTACGCGCAAAAAAAAGCCAACCGTTGAGGAACTTTCTCAACTCGTTCAGGCTTCAAAACCAATGCTCCTGTTCCTGAATCAATATGGAATCCGGGAACAACAAAATGCCGCTAAAACCGAAGAAATTCTTGAGGCCATTCGCAAAATCGCACTCGATAATCCAGAACTCAAAATCCATCTCGTTCCGGTAGGTATTATCTGGGAAAGAAGAGCAGAGTCCTACCGACATTCCCTGATCAATGAGATTTTTGGAACGCCGACGCGACCGAGTTCTATCCGTCGATTCGTGTCAGTTCTTCCCGGAATGCTGCAGCTTTTTTTGCAGATCGGACAGCCTCTTTGCCTGATGCATCACCATGTTCTTAAGGCTGAGGACTTCTCAAATGGTGGCAATTTAAGACGATTCCTCTGCGATGATATTTCCATGATGCATACCCAGGTGAATGGGCCAAAGGTAAAACCGCATCAACAACTGCTGAGAGAAATTATCGAGTCCGAAGAGTTCCAGAATGAGCTCACAGAACTCGAAAAAACGACCCAGAAATCCCATCAGGAACTCGAAAAGGAAGCTAAAAAAATACTCAATAAAAGTGCATCCAAGTTTTCGCTGTTGGCTTGCAAAATGTTCTGCACTTTTATGACGCCCATGTGGAGCATGATCTACAACGGGCTTTATTATGACACCGAAAAATTCAATGAAATTCGAGAGTTGTCCAAAACACACAGACTCGTTTTCATTCCAAGTCATAAAAGCCATATCGATTATCTCGTTTTGAGTATTTTGCTGTTCCAGCATGGAGTTTTGCCGCCACATATTGCCGCCGGTGATAATCTCAATTTTTCGTTTATTGGCGGTATTTTAAGACGTGGTGGGGCGTTTTTCATCAAGCGTTCATTCAGGGGCGAATTCCTGTACTCGGCTTGTATTCGACACTATATTTCTAAAGTGCTTCATGAAGGATTTCCGGTTGAGTTCTTCATCGAAGGCGGAAGATCGAGAACTGGTCTCGTGTTGCAGCCAAAATACGGCATGCTTAGAATGGTGGCACAAACAATTCAAAGTGATCCGGATTTGCCCGTCAAAATTATTCCATGCGCAATCACTTACGAAAAAGTCATCGAAGATATGGCTTATAAAAAGGAACAGGATGGCGCCGTAAAACAAAAGGAAAATCTGTCCAATCTCATTCGTACAACCAAATTGCTCATCAGCAAGTACGGTCAGATTTATGTTTCTTTTGCCGATCCCATCGATATGAATGAATGTCTTCAGGTAACCCCTGAACAGTCTGAAGAAACCTTTACTGCCAATCTCGACGAGATGACGACGGAACTTATGGATCGCATCAATCGCGTTTCGACCATTACGACGAGTTCCCTTTTGAGCTGTACACTGTTAAATGAAGAAAAATTGCCGATTTCTTTTGATGAACTGCTGGAAAATGCGGCATTTTTCCTTGCACTTCTCATCGAAAGAGATGCACTGATTTCACCGGTATTAAAAACGGCACTTGCCGCTAGTCGTGCTTCATTGCATTTGCCTTTAAATTCTGAGGAAATACCTGCAATTCCAGCAATGGATGCGTCTCTGAACCTCAATTTGTCGTATCTCAAAGCACCATTGCATGATCCCATGCTCGAAACGCTTAAAATCTTTAAGCTTCGCGTTCAGGAGGATCAAACCGTCAATATCGAAGATTCAAACCGCTTGCAGATGACTTTTTATAAAAATATTCTGCTCTATTCACTCATTGACGATATCTACATGGCGTGTGCAATATTCTCCATTGAAGAATCTGAACGCAACATAGAGAACATTCAGAATCGATTTAAAGAAATTGCAGATCTTTTCTCAATCGAATGTTCGTCAGCACATGCTGAGGATAGATGTCGGGAAACCATTGAAAAACTTTGCAGAAGATTTTGGTTCATTCAGAAAGAAGGGTTCATTTCAATTGCTGAACCTGCCGAAAACGCATTCAGAAAACTTTCACATTGCATTAAATCGCAGGTTCAGAGTTATCTGACTGTTTATCAGTATGCAGCTCAGTTAAACGAGGTAATTGAAGAACCTAAACTTATTCAGAATCTACTCAATGATTCAAAACAACTTGTTAGTGATCATAAAATTCTTCCGGAAGCTCGTTCAAAAGTGTTCTTCTCGCATGCTGTTCAAAAACTTCAAAGTCTTAATCTGTTCGAAGTTTCTTATAAACAGAATGGGAAAAAGAGCATTAAGGAACTTCATAAAATACAGGAAATTTCTGAAGATTGTATGAAATTGTTGGAAAATCTTGCCAATCTGTAAGGCATTGCATGAATTGATTGTGTCAACAGCCTTACATCTTTTCGGGGGTGTATCATGAAAATGCGTCATTTTTTGATATTGTGTTCCTGTTTTGCTTTTCTGGGGATTTCAAATGTTGCTTTTGCACAGGAAAATGTCCTGCTGAATACAGAACGTGAAACATCTAACGCTTTTAAAGATATATATAATGATGTTTTGAATGATAAAGCAGAAATTATTGTTCAAGATAAAGATTTTGTGAATTTATACTGTCCGGAACAGAAAGAATGTCGTTTAAAATATTCGGATTTAGCGAATAAAATTCATCAGCAGTACGATAAAGAAAAGATGGACACCTGGAAAAAGACGGACTGTGGTGTCTCTTTTGGGGTAAAGGTATTGGAATATGACTGCGGTCTGGATAAACAGGCTGATATGATTCTAAACTTTACCGGCCGGAATGAATTTGACTGCATTGATACGGATGATTCTGGCGATGTCGTTTTCATTCATAAAAATGCGGATGGAAATTTCTATCTGACACAGACATGGAACAACTGGACACATTACAACATCGAAATATATGAAAATAGCGAGTACCGGCATGTAGAAAGCCATGGTATGGGAGTGGGTAATTTTTACCAAGAGCTTGGAAAGATCAACGCAAACTGTCAGATTGAGCATTTTTATGACAGTTTGAAATGTTCAGATGATTGTTATGAGAGCAAGGATGGCGAAGAAAAGGTTTTCTGCGCAGAACGCTACGATCATGGCAAGGTGACAGCAGGATTTTGCTGGGGCGAGCATCCTGCACTTCTTGAGGCCTGGAAAAAATCCTGTTCAATGCTTGAAAAACGTTTAAGCGGTATTCTTCGTTTTGAGCATCCTCTTGCAGATTCTGTCAAAACGAGCAAGGAACTCGGGTTTTCAGAATAAAAACGCCGGCCGTATCGGCTGTAGACGCAAAAATTTGCGTCTCT
>JAZRWV010000047.1:0-6574 GCA_045599925.1 Myxococcota bacterium | reverse complement strand
AAAATCAAACCCGCCCGCGTATCGGCTTTGCCGGTAGCGGGCGGTGCGGAGGCGTATTGCCCATGAAATGCCGTAGAGACGCAAAATTTTGCGTCTCTGATACGGCCGTTTCATGGGCAATAGCCGGAGCGCGTGACGCGTATGGCGAATGCCATAGCGGCCGCCAAATCATCATCAGTCATCGAATGGCAAAACTTTCCTGAGCCTGCAATTCGCTGAGGATTTGCGCATTTCATCCGCCGCAAAGCACTCGTAAGTGCTGCATTCCTTTATATATGCCATCACTTTCTGGGCATGGAGAATGATCTTTTGGAGTATTTTTACATCATGATCGTTCATAGATGACGACTCCTGTTTTTTCAGCATCACTTTGCAGACTGTCATCCGTAAGATGGCTGATGTCAATGAGGTCAACTGGCATGGCAACAGCTGCACTGACTTCTTCGAGCAGACCAAAAAAGTCGAGACCGTGTAAACCACTGTCCACGAGAATGTCAATGTCGCTGTTTTCCATCTGAACGCCTTTGGCATAAGAACCAAAGAGAATGGCTTTTCTGACATTGTTTTCTTTAAAGACAGGTCTCAATTTCTCTATGACTTCGGATTTCGTGTACATCGTTCTGCTCCCGATCGAGGATCCCCCATTTCCGCATGAGGGGAGGCCGCGACGAGTTTCATCATCAAACCTTGATCAAATCGTGTTCAACGCCTTCGCCGTTGTCCAAAGCTCTAACGCCATCTTCGATAAATTTCAGATTTTCAGAAGAATAAAAAGGATCCTGAGGCTTCTCCGTCACATGCGCAAATGCTTTCAAACCAGCAATCATCTTCAAAACGACATCGATTTGGGCATCAGACAGCGCATCGATTTCTGCATAAACTCTTTCTCTCAGCGGTGACATCTTTCTACCTCCTTCCAAAGCACGTCAGGCTACGCAGCTAAGCTGCTAATGTTTTTAGCATTTTACCTTCCGTAAAACTATATTCACATCATCAAAAAATATTGCCCCGCATCGCGCTGTGCTATGGCTGACGCCATACGCACAGCGGCCACCGCTATCTCCCTCGCCAGAGCCGTTTTACACAACGGCTCTGCTCGGTCGATACGCGCTGGCTTTTTTTATATCGCAGGGCGCAAGCGCATACGCCCTTTCTCTTTGCGCACATTACTATACAATATCCATCACAGAAAGTTCGCGTTTTCTTTGGTCTTATGCTAGATTTTCAAAGGTTATGGCTATGAGGCCATGTTGTCGTGTGCGAACTGGGAGGATGTTTTATGCTGTTGGGTCTTGAGATTGAGAATTGGATGTCTTATCGAGAGTCCACTGCGCTTTTGATGTCTGCCACACTCGAACGATATCGTAACGATCGCTTGCCCCGGATTGCAAATTATAAGAATCGCCGAATTTTACCCATCACAGCGATTTATGGAGCCAATGCTTCAGGTAAATCCAATTTTTTTGAAGCCATAAAGTTTGCTCAGTCTTTTGTGCGTGAAGCCCCAAGACCTGATGCACCGATTGAAGTCATCCCATATAGACTTGATAAAAATGCGATTTCGAACCCCAGTCGAATGCATTTTGAGATAATTGTAGATGAAATACTCTATGAATACGAGTTTTCTGCGACATCTCAATGCGTTGTTCACGAACATTTAATACGGCATCCAAAACTCAACCGTGAGGAATTGTTGTTCGAGCGAGATGAAACAATCCAAATTGCGGATTCGATTAAAACGCCTGAACTCGATTTATGCAAAAATATTACTCGCCCAAACCAATTATTTTTAACGGCCACAGTTTATCAAAATCAGCAAATTTTTAGACCAGTATATAACTGGTTCGTCAATACATTGTGTTGCATTGCACCCGATTCTGCGTTTGCCGGTTTTGATAAATTTGTTGACGAATCTTCACCCTATTTCGACAAAATAAATCAACTGCTATCGAACCTCGGTACGGGAATTACCCGTTTAACCGCCGAGGAAATTGCGCCAGGTTTTTTCCCATTTATGCCCCATTTAACGGAAGGTGCGACAACGTGCATGATTCAGGGAAAAAACCGCATTATCATCACACGAAAAAATGGAGAATTTAAATTCAAAAAGTTGAAGAGCGTTCACCAAGGGGAAAATGGCGAACCTGTCACCTTTGATTTAGCGCATGAATCGGATGGCACGCTCAGAATGATCGATTTGCTTCCGGCTTTTTTGAGTTTAAAAGCACATGAGCAACCCGCAGTATTTGTCATCGATGAACTCGATCGCAGTTTACACACGAGATTATTAACTGAATTATTGGCGTTTTATCTCGAAAGCTGTTCAGCAACCACGCGTTCACAGCTGATATTTACCACACATGATGTCTTGCAGATGGACTCCGGGGTATTACGAAAAGATGAAATGTGGATCGCAGATCGATCAGACACAGGTTCATCAACGCTCTGTAACTTCATGGACTTTAAAGAGGCTTCTGAAGATAAACACATTCGACAAAGCTATATGACGGGCAGAATGGGCGGAATTCCTAAAATATATATCCAATAAAGGTAATAATATGGGACATAGAACTTTAGGATTTGATAGAAAAACATCGGGAACAAAACACTATCAAAAGCAATTTTTCATTGCCACAGAAGGTGAAAAAACAGAGCCCGCCTATTTTGAATATTTAAAATCACATCTTCAACAACCTTTGCAAATCCAGATTTTAATGATTAAAGGTGGTAGATCAGAGAGTTCGCCAGATAAAGTTTTGGAACGAACTCAAAAAGAAATTGCGAAATTAAAAAAAGAAGGAAAATGCTTTTCTGAAGACGAATTTTGGATCGTCACAGACAAAGACAACTGGCCCGATAAAAAACTCGATGAAGTCACACAATGGTGCCATGACAAAAGCAAAAAAGAAATCAGACATTTTGCCTTAAGCAATCCCAGCTTCGAGTTATGGTATATTTTGCATTTTGAGAAAAATTGCGGGCTGTTAGAAACTCCTAACGATTGTCTAGAAAAAATTAAAAAGCATATTCCAGATTATGAAAAATCAAAGTGTCCGTGTTTTTCTCGTAAACAAATCGAACAAGCAATCCGTAATGCCAAAACCAAAGCCCTCGATGCCGAAATTAAAGACGATCACTGGCCTCACAAACCAGGCATAACGACTGTCTATCGCATTATCGAATGCATTACGCCGTATTTTAAGAAAGAATTTCAATAAAGCCAATATTGCGCAGTTTGTGCACGCGTGAAATCACCTATCCGCCGTACAGACACATCATTGCACACCCCCAAAATCAAACCCGCCCGCGTATTGGCTTTGCCGGTAGCGGGCGTTTCATGGGCAATAGCCGGAGCGCGTGACGCGTATGGCGAATGCCATAGCGGCCGCCAAATCGTCATTTCAACCGCTCGCAAAGAGGCAGGAGCCCTTCCAGTTTGGCAACAATCCGCTTCTGCTCCGCAAGCGGCGGGAGGGGTATCTGCATTTTTTGTATATCCGCAATTGGTAAATGCTTGACAGCGACTCCTCGAATATTTTCATCATTCAAATAGTAACATGCATTTTGAATCGCATAGCGTAAGTATGATGTATTAATTAGCCTTTGACTATATTTTACCAATGCGAGACTTTCGAATGTGCTAAATTCAAATGCTACATCTACAATTGCGACAGTTCCAATTGATCCACTCTTGGAAATTAAAATATCCCCTATCTCTGGGTTACACCTATTATACAGTTCCCGATGTTCTTCTTCGCTTATGTATTTGCAATTATCAAAGCATAAAACTCCGGAATATAAATTCTTTGCAGACACAAATTTCACACCTGAATCGGTATATCTGGGGGTTTTGTGGGTACCATCTGTCACTTTGTTTCCTAGTCTTCCCAAAGATACCCACTTCCAACTCTCCGGAATATCAAACGGCTTTTCATCGTCGGTGATTTCGGGCAGAGGTTTTTCTTTTTTGATTTTGCCTGCCTTAATCTGCGCCTGCTTTTCGGCCTGTATTTGCTGATACAGTTCCTCGCCGGTGCCTTCTTCGGGGCGCTGCTCCACCAGTTTGCCCTGAATGGCCATTTGCAGCAGGGATTTCTGCATATCGCCAGGGAAACGCTTGTTGAACGCCTCCAAACGGCTCCACGCCGCCTCATAACGGTCAATCAGCGGCAGCAGTTCCTCAATCTTGGCGACAATCCGCTTCTGCTCCGCAAGAGGCGGGAGGGGGAACTGAATACTGTATAACTCTGCTTGAACTAAGTGTTGTATAGTTTCGCCTTTGCAATGTTTTTTAATGATGCCTATGCCTTTGTATAGTTCAAATATAGTTCTGAAATATTCAACAGAGATGTCTCCATAAAACCTTACGCGATGCAAGGCATTTTGATAGTACATTTCTTCATTTGAATTCCAGATTGCACAGCGTCCCGCCTCACCACCTTCGCAGATTAGCAAATCGCCCTTTTGAAGCAGATACTTTTCACGATCGGCTTCGGTAAATGGTGCTTCTTTCACTGTATCCAGCTTAATCCCATCCCAGTAAACATTGATGCTACAAAGATAACGGCATGTTTTTCCGCTATTAGTTGCTTTATTTAACGTTTTCCCTAATCCGCTCGTTGCAACTTCGTTTAATCGCACCCACTTCCAACTCTCCGGAATATCGAACGGCTTTTCATCGTCGGTGATTTCGGGCAAGGGCTTTTCTTTTTTGATTTTGCCTGCCTTAATGAGAGCCTGCTTTTCGGCCTGTATCTTCAGGTACAGTTCCTCGCCGGTGCCTTCTTCGGGGCGTTGCTCCACCAGCTTGCCCTGAATCGCGAGCTGTAGAATACTGTTTTTCAATTCCTGTGGGGTCATTTGCCGCTTCCTCTTGTTTCTCGTTCCTTTTTCTTGGCCGTCTGCTCTATAGCGCGAATGGAATCCAGATAGGCTTCCTCTACGGGGGAAAGATTTTGCACCTGGAATTTGCGATACTCTGCTTTTGCTTTCTCGATTGCCTGTGTATGGCTAACCTTGCCTGCGCCAGTTAAAACGCCTTCGCCAGTAGATTTCAGCAGATTATCCAGATGCTCTACATAATCGCTCATATACATGGGGGTGTGACGCATGGCCTGCACTTCCGCAAAGTCAAAATAACCGGAAACAATGCGGTTCAGAATGGCAAGCTCATCTTCAGATAGATAGTTTTTTGCAACGGTTATATCCTGCATAGTGGGGAAATCACCGGAAAAAGTGGTCAAGCCCATGAAAGGCTTATTTGCATCGGCGCGTTCGTAAATCACCTCTGCGGCGGTGTGTCCATGCGCAGCATAATGGAGTTTGTTCTGAACCATTTTGAAAAATGCCACGGATTCTCTGCTCTTGGGATCATAGTCCGCGCTGGTCGCATACAGATCCAGCACCTGACGGTACATGACTTTTTCGGAGGAACGAATATCCCGAATCCGATCCAGAAGTTCTTTCCAATAAGAGCCGCCGCCCAGATTCTTGAGCCGGGCATCATCCATGGTGAAGCCCTTAATCATGTATTCTTTCAGCCGTTCCGTTGCCCAGCGACGGAATCTGGTGGCAATCATGGATTTAACGCGATAGCCGAGGGAAATAATCATATCGAGGTTATAGTGGGTAATTTCACGGTTTACCGTGCGGTTTCCCTCTGTTTGAACTGTTCGGAATTTCCGAACAGTTGATACCTCATCCAATTCTCCCTCAGCGAATATGTTTTTGATATGCTCGCTAATATTGGCTTTACTGCTCTGATATAGTTCGCAAAGCTGCGCCTGTGTCAGCCAAACGGTTTCATCCACAAAACGGACGTCAATGTTTGTAGTGCCATCGTCTGTTTGATAGATGACGATTTCGCCCTGATCTTCGCCAGGGATAAGCGTACGATTATCCATCGATTTCCCCCCCCAACTTTGCCGAGATCTCCGCCAGCACGCGGTCGATTTCAGCATTCAGAGAGGCTCGCTCCTCCTGATACCGCTGGATTAGATCCATCGGGTCGAGAATTTCTTCTTCCTCATGGGGATAGCCGCACTGATCCAGATTATAGCCCAATTCTTCCGTGAGCTGGGCGTAGGTGAACGCCTTGGCTTTATCAAAGCCATCTACGGTGATTTCCCTGCGGTCGTTCCACCACGCCACTACAGGCGCAAAATGCTCCACTTTCATGGGCTTGGTCTTGCTGAAATGCTTATAGCCTTCGGGCATGTCCAGGCGGTAGATCCAGGTGGATTTCGTCTTGCCGGTGTTATCAAAGAACAAAATGTTCGTGGTGATGGAGGTATAGGGCGAGAACACGCTGCCGGGCATACGGACGATGGTGTGCAGATTGAATTCGGACAGCAGCTTCTTCTTGATGTTCACCTTGGCATTATCGGTGCCGAACAGGATACCGTCGGGCAGAATGACCGCTGCACGGCCGTTCTTTTTCAAGCGGTACATGATGACGGACATGAAAAGGTCCGCCGTTTCGGAGGAAGCAAGGTCTGCCGGGAAATGGTTCTTCACATCGGCCTTCTCGCTGCCGCCGTAGGGCGGGTTCATCAAAATGACCTCCACCTTGTCA
>JAZRWV010000046.1:0-2592 GCA_045599925.1 Myxococcota bacterium | reverse complement strand
TTCGCGCTATTGACCTGCAGTCAATACGCGCTCATATCCATTATTATCCATTGATACAGCATTTACTATGACGGAATAGATACTGTTACAAATTGCTTGCATAAAGATAATATTTGATATAGTTAAAAATGCTTTTTTTTTTCACTCCCACAACAATTTTTGAGGAAATTATATGAAGAAGCAACTCAGATTAGCATTACTTTGTGCCATCACAAGTGTCATATGTACTTCATGCGGAAACAATGAAGAAGAACATCAGTCAGAAATAAGTCAAACTCAGCAGGCCGTTATCAATGGAGAAAAAGATGACGGCGATTTATATGTCGTCGGTCTGTATCATCCGACCAAAAAAGTTGCGAACGATGATGGAACTAACTCATTCTGGGGCAGCGTATTTTGCACGGGAACCCTGGTTCATCCGCAATGGATTCTTACAGCGGCACACTGCGTAACGAATTCAACCGATGACGGCGCAACTCCGTCAGATTATAACAATGATCTCATGATTCTAATCGGCCAGAAAGCTGGCGGTACAGTCTATTACACTGCTGGAAAAGATCAGATTTACTGGCCGTCAGACTACACCGACTGCAGTGAATACGGCAGGGATATCGCCTTAATCAAGCTCAAGAGCCCCATGTCAGAAACGAAGGCCAGCCCTGTTCTTCCACATCCAAAGTGGCTCGCAATTGACCGGTCCGATACCCCGATTAAAATGGACGTCGTCGGCTATGGTTGCGACGAAAATGGCACATATGAAGTCAAACGCAAAGCAACCTATACAATAACCGATTACTGCGGTCCTCAGAATTCCAACGACTCCACAGCCGGCTGCAACGAAGGTCTGTTCCATATCAAGGGATGCCATCCAGATCCCGAAATGTGTAGTTCCTACGGCAATTATGACCAATACGTCAATGTCACGACAAACTATTCGACATTTTTCCAGGCAACACAAGCTGACGGTATCATGACGTGTAACGGCGATTCGGGCGGCCCATCATTCCTGACAATAGGCGGCACGAAATATGTTGCAGGCATTACCAGCTGGGGCGACCCAGCTAAAAAAGCTTATGCCGCCAAAACTGCAGTTCAGGATTATTACGACTGGATCATCAGCATCGCACCTGAAATCGGCTATCAATACAAAGAAAAATGTGACAACGGGATCGACGATGACGGCAACGGCCTCGTCGATGATGATGATCCCGCTTGCTATTTCTGCGGAAACGGCATCGTCAATATCGGCGAACAATGCGACGGTAATGCGTTTAGCGGCAACAAAACCAACTGCACAGACTGGAGCGTCTTTTTCTCAAGTGGTACCGTAAGCTGCGACCCGGACTGCCAAATCAACACCGATAACTGCAAATTGGCCGAATTCTGTGGTGACGGCGAATTAAACGATCTGGAAGAATGCGACGGTGATAAATTCCCAAATAACGTTAAAACATGCGAAGATTACGACAAGATCTATTCCTCAGGTAATCTCAAATGCACGTCAGACTGCAAGATCGATCTCAGTGCATGCAAAGCAGAAGCTCGCTGCGGTGACGGCAAAGTCAACGGTGAAGAACAATGCGATGGCAACAAATTCCTCTACGATCGCTATGCCTGCAAGACCGTATTCCCCGATTTGTACCAGAGCGGTGCAATCAAATGTTCATCTGAATGCAAATATGACACATCCGCATGCGTCCCATGGTGTGGCAATGGTCAGCTCAACAAAGTTGTCGGTGAAGTATGTGACGGCAACAAATTTGGCGGCAAAACCTGCGAAACGCTGATTGGCCCGGGCTCAACGGGAACACTGAAATGCGTCAACGGCTGTACAGCCATCGACACATCTGACTGCTCCAAACCCGCAGAATGCGGCGACAACAAGATTGATGCCGGCGAAGATTGCGACGGCACACTCATTCAGGATAATAAAACAAACTGTTCAGACTGGGATAAATCCTACACAAAAGGAACCGTATCCTGTAATTCGAACTGCACAATTAATTACAGCCTGTGTGAAAAAGGCCCAATTTGCGGCAACGGCAGCCTCGAATCCGGCGAGCAGTGTGATGGAACAAAGTTCTCTGGGAATAGAACCTCCTGCAAAACGTTGTTCCCCGAACTCTACTCCAACGGCACAGTCAAATGCAGCGATAAATGTGAATATGACATTTCAGGATGTATCCCCTGGTGCGGCAACGGTACTGTCAATACCAATAGCGGTGACATTATTCTCAATGAAAAATGCGATCACAGCGCATCAGCTGATAAATTCCCGACATCAGCCAATACCTGCGAAAAAGTCGTCGGCAAAGGTTCAACGGGAACGCTTATCTGCTCCAATGACTGCAAGGAAATCATCATCACCGGCTGTTCAGAGCCGGCCTACTGCGGCGATGGCATTGTCAACAACACCGAACAATGCGATGGCAATGAGTTCAAAGACAACCAAAAAGCATGCACAGACTGGGACAGCAAATACATCTCTGGCGAAGTGAGCTGCACAAGCCGTTGTGGCCTTGATTTCAGTGAATGCGAACTCGCCCCGATCTGCGGTGACAAAAAAGTCAACGGCACAGAAGACTGCGATGG
>JAZRWV010000045.1:0-3923 GCA_045599925.1 Myxococcota bacterium | reverse complement strand
GGGATCCCCAATCTGGGCAAACTAAATTGATAATCCAACTCATCCCACATCATCACAGATAGGCAGCTTATTTTTACGGATGCTGTCAACGGCGTGGTGTATCCACCTCTATCCAAGAGCCCCCGGCTGAATAGTTACGTTAGATGTGTTGAAAACCCGTTTTATATTTGACAATTCATGGTACAAGCGCACTCCGGAGGTTATTGTGAGTGCAATATCGAGTGTTGAAATTGTTGAATTTTGGCGTGCATTGTCACACCTCGTTGAGGAATGGCGAATACGTTTTGCAGCAGCAGGCGACTGGGGGGCTTTGGTTGGTCTGCAGGAATTGGAACGCAGCATTGTCGAGGCATCTGCTTGTGATGCTTCGACGATTCCAGGCATTGCAAGACTGGAAAATCGGCTTCGTCAGTTTACCCGAATGGGCAACGACATCGAGCCTTTGATTGCTTTTGCCCATCAGTGTGCGCAAATACTGGAAATTCGCGATGAGAATGCGAATGCGGAACAGACGGCATTGGCCAGACAGCTCTTTTCGATGCATCGGTTTCTCGATGGTGTTTCGGGGGCTGAGCAGTTTGGTGTTCTTCATGCCGTAAATTCAGATATTCAGTATGGGCTTGGGATTGGACTTCGCGATGGTTCGATGCTTCGATTTCTGTCTGCATTGTCAGAAACGGATAAGAATGGAAAAGAACATGTCATTTCTCGCTGTTTTGAGGAGGATGCTCCCGGGCTGATTGAGGCCGTTCAAAATGGGCAGGCATGTCTTGAACAGTATTTTCAGTCTCAGTTGATTTTGCGTTACGATCCGGTGATGTCACGAAAGGATTTCCAGCTATCAGACAGCATGCAGGCTCGTTTTAATCGCCTCGGAACCGAACCTCTTGCCAGAAATGCGCAAATCAATATCCTCGCCGGAAATCGCTTTTCAAACGCAAAAAAGCAGGCCTCTCAGTCTGGAATTCGTTCTTTGCGCGGATTTGCAATGCTGTTCGATCTCGAAACACTCGCACCTGCAGAGGCCGTTCGTCATATCGGGGGAATTCAGGATGAATCGCAGAAGTGCCTGTCTCTTGCGGATGCTGTCATTTCCAGAATGCACGGTTATGTGGCTGCTCATTGGCAGAATCGTTTGGAATCTGTGTTTCATGGCGCAGGTTTTGTCGATGGTCGGGTTTATGATGAAAAACGTTTTTTCGGAGAAAATGTTGCAGATAAAAGCTGGGAAAATGCTCAGATTGCTTTGGAGGATGAACTGATTTCATCTGAACCGACCGAAGGTCGTATCTATATCGTCAATCCCGGCGACAGATTGACTGCTTTGACGGAAAAAGCGTATCACGGAGAAGGGGATTATCGCTTTGTTTTGCGCCAAAATCCTCATATTTTTCATCCCGAATCGCTCGAACCGGGGACAAGACTGTATTTTCCGGAACTTCATTCTGACAAGTCTATGGAAGTTTCAGAGGTGCAAAATGTCGTTTGTGATAGCCAAAATCATCAAATAACTTACGGCGGACGAATGATTTCTGCTTTGCAGCCGATGACGGATGCTCAGATGACTGTGTTTTGTGAATGTCTGGGACGAGTTCCCGTTCATCAGCTTTGTCATACGGAATGTGTTGAACTTCCAGATGGGGCTGCAGTGGTCTGCTTATTCGAGACATTGCTGATTACAGACAAAAGCAACGAGATTGCTGCTTCTGAAATGTTTCCGGAATCTGGCGATTCTCTCATGAAATGGGTGAAGTTGCTGGCTGCACAGGTCAGGGGGGATGTCATTTTTCGGGATGACTGTTTTCTTCCACTGTCGTCCATTCCGTCTCAGTCACACAGAAGTTCATGGTTCGCAACGGCATTAAAAAGGCTTATTCAGGACGAAAATGCGGTATTTCCGAAGTTGATTATTCATGCGAGGAGTCGCTGTGTTGATATCGTCGATGCATTTGATGAGGCCGTTGTCAGACTTGAAAATGAAGACTTTTTGGCAATCCGGAATCAGCCTGGACGGCGCCTTGCCGATTACGTTGCGCCGCCTGTTGTGCAGATGAATGTGTTGTCCCAGTTATGGCTTGCTTCTGTATTTTCTGTTCCATTCGAAATAGGAGTTCCTCCGCTTGCTCATGTCAACCAATATTCACTGGATCAGCCGGATGGGGGTTCACAGTTTCTTGTGCCCATGGGGACGCCGGTTTATCCGATCATGGCGGGAACTGTTGCTGATTGCGGGCGTTTTCCCGGTATTGGATATGGCATTTTGATTCGTCATCATAATGGTTTGTATAGCCGGTATTCTTGTCTTGCAACGATTTGTGTCGAAACAGGGCAGCTGGTGAATGCTTCGACAATGATAGCAAGAAGTGGGTGTTCCATGCTGGATGGACATCCCATGCTCAGACTTGAATTGAAATATTCTGAAAATGTTATTGTCGATTGGCAGGAGTTTGTAGGAAAAAGTATTGAGTATTTCGATGTGATATGTCATCACTGGCCAACAAAGACAATTTTTGAAAGCATAATGGTGGAATAATTGAAA
Source organism: Myxococcota bacterium (assembly GCA_045599925.1). Lineage (GTDB taxonomy): Bacteria > Myxococcota_A > Bradymonadia > UBA4248 > UBA4248 > UBA4248. The sequence goes on along the minus strand of JAZRWV010000045.1, from coordinate 1,384 downwards.
CGTTTTTGGATGATATGGTTTTCTGCGCTTTTATTGATTTGGTGTCTGACCTCCGGGGTACACTGGGGGACAGCCATGGGATTATCAGCAGGGGCGATTATTGGGGTAATTGTTCTGACTGTCATTGGAGTACGCAGATCAAAGCAAAAGTATAGCAATGATGTTCAGGCCGCATGGATTGATAGTAATGTTGCGCCTTTTCATGGATTTGGGCCATTTGGTTGGATGCTCATTGTCATGATGGTGTTGACGGTGGTTTCTTTGATTCCACTTCCATTGGGATTGATAGATATCTTATCGCCATCTGCTGGTGATTGGTATCGGGAAGCGTGGCAGCTTGCTGGCATTGACAGGTCCTGGGGCTTTTTAACTGCGGCGTGGGGGCGAACTGCATTTGCATTATGGGGGCTTGTTGGATATTGGGCTGTCTATGTCATGACGATGCGGCTTTGTGGAACTCGAGAAAATGTTCAGCATATCAGTCATGCATTGGCAATTGTTGGGGTTATTTTCCTTGGCATGATAGGGCTGAAATATTTGGGCCATCCACTGTCAATTGGACGAAGTGGTGAGATGGCTGCATGGCATATCGGATTCCCGGTCAATTCTAATCATGCTGCTGGAATTGCAGCTGTTTTGTCTATTATTTTTCTAGGAAGTTTTCTGACAAAACGGCATCATCATGCTGCAGCCAGACGTGGATTGTGGCTCATCTTGTACATTTTGCTTGGTGCTGCAGTCGTGTTGCTCAAAAGCCGGGGTGCTTTGTTTGCCTGGGGATGCGGTCATATTTTTGTTTTCCTTTATGCTGCTGCAGTTAGCAAACAGTTAAAATGGAAAACTGGCATTGTCTTATTAGCAGCCGCTATGGGGGTGATAGTGGTGGTTTTATTTGTCGCATCTTCAACATTGACCGAAATTAAAACAGAAATTGCCGAGACAAACATTGTGTTTTCGACAACTGATACACTGGATGAACAGGATACGGTTTCAGTTGGTGTCGGAAAAATGAGTAAAACCCAGATGTATGGAGACTTCTGGGAGATGGGGAAGGATTGGGGACGCTCGGGAACAGGAAGATCTGCATTTTCCGATGTTTATCCGGTATATCAGGGATTTGCTTTTCAAAAGCATTTCAGGCATGCAGAAAATGAATATTGGGAAATTATCCTTGAGTATGGATGGTTCTGGGGGACGATATGTCTGTTGTTAGGGGCATTCGGGATTTGTTTGTTTTTAAAGGACTTCTGGAAAGCAAAAGGCGAACGCAATCTGCTGTTTGGAATACTCGCGGCTGTCTTTGTGCTGATCATACAAAACTTTTTTGATTTTAGCTTGAGGTACTGGTCGACAGGCATGCTGTTCTGGCTTTCGTGCGGCATTC
>JAZRWV010000044.1:0-2796 GCA_045599925.1 Myxococcota bacterium | reverse complement strand
AGTCTTGCCGGTGATATTAGCGAAGAGGCCACACCCGATCCCATCCCGAACTCGGTAGTTAAGCTCTTTTGCGTCGATGGTACTGCATGGGTGACTATGTGGGAGAGTAGAACGTCGCCGGCTTTTTTTTATTCTTTTTTTTGTTTTTTTCGGGGGAACCGTTTCTTTTGTGCCAAAAGAAACAGTTCCCCCCAACCCCTTCCGAAAGAAAAGCATTTGGGATAGTTTGTTTTTCTGCATCCTTATTTTGGGGGCGGTGTTTGATTGGCTCATACCCCAAAAAACATCTATTCCGCCGTTGCATGCAATGCCGCAACGTTGAATTGCATATTGCACATTGTATATAAAAAATGCCGGTGCGTATGCGGGCCTTTTTGGTCCCATAGCACCGGCCAATGGCAGCCGTATTGCCCGCAGGGCGATAGGCTGCCGATAAAATCTCATAGCATTGCTAATTAGTTTTTGAGTGTATCAAGAATCTTCTGATGTGTGTCTTCGATGGACCCTGAACAATCAATGAGCGTGATATCATCTTCATCTGCGATAAATTGATAGGCGCGCCAACGGAGTTTTCGGATTTTGGGCGGATCTGGAAATGGTTCATTTTTCATTTCAACTCGCTGAAGCGTCTGTTCGTAAGAAAGCCATAAGAGAATGGATTTTTCTGGTTTTGGAAAGATGTTTGAAATCGTGTGTAGAATATTTTTTGAGATTGAAAATTGCGGATATTTGAATTCTAGATCAAGACAGGCGTCATATATATAACGATCGCAGATGATGACGTTGTATTTCTTCTCAAGTGCTCTTAATTTTATTGCATACTGAATCGCGGTATCAATGATTGCCGATGTGAGCCAGATTGGTGCGGGTACGTTAATTTTACTATTATTAATGCTATTGCATGATGATTCAGGCTGATTTGAAGAGTGTGAAACCTGGTGGAGAAGCGGATTTTTAGCGAGTAAAAGGAGAGGACGGATACAATTTTTAAGTTTTTGAATTTCTGGAGAATACCCGGGACGATACCAGAAAACGAAACACGATTTACCCTGAGAAATAAAAAATTGTCGAAGGAGCTCTATTTGGGTGGATTTTCCTGCGCAGTCGACACCTGAGAAGGCAATGATCATTGTGAATTCTCTAAAAAAGTAAAACCCACCAAATGGCGGGTTTTTGTGAAGAGTAAATTAAAATTAAGCTTTTTTGCGGAGAGGAGGTGGATTGCCTGCTTTCGAAATATTGGCCTGATGTTCTGCAAGAGGAATCGCTTCAACATCACCTCTTGGTGTAAATCCTACAATGACAAAGAGCTCTGCGCGTCCTGATTCCTCAAGTTTTTTAAGTTCTGCAAAATGAGCTTTGGTAATACCTCTGAGCTGCATCTGTGAGTTGTTGAGGGCATCAAGGATTTTTTTTGCGGCATCGATGTTGGAAAAGAGCATGAGCTGTGTGCCTTGTCCCCATAAACTGCCATTCGTTTTGCCGCTTTCGTCGACAATCATAATAGCATGATAAGGTTCAGCAGGGGCATTTTCATCAGGGCAGCAAAGTGACCAGTCGATTTCGCAAGAATCATTTTCTTCAAGAGAATTGTTATTGATGTCGTCAGCCATTCAAAAACCTCCTAAGCGGAAAACTTTGTGAGTAAGTAGAAGCCGGAATTGAGAAGAGAGAGGGCTCAGTCTGGAATTTCAATATCCATAGCGACAGGAGCAGGATTATTTGTAGTAGGCTTTTTAGATTTGCCTTTTTTGGTGCTTTTTTTAGGTGTTTCTGCTGTTGTAGCTGTGAGTATGACGCCTTTATTTTGGGTTACAGCATCATCATTTTGTTGAGCATGCGCAACAGTTGGTTGTTGGGTGATAATTTTTTCGAGTGTAATTGCTGCTGAAGAATTTTCACTAAGAGAAATCGTTTTACGTTCGATTTCATATCCTTCCATAACGAAGACAAATTCAGCATTAGAATCGGATTTGTTGATTTTACGTTGATCGATGGGTGTGGTCCCCAAAAATAGACCATCTTTGTAAACGTCTGCACCGGCTGGTGTGGAGAATAGGCTTAGGAATATTTTAGCATCATCGTCAATGATTTCGGCAGTTGTTTCATCATCAGACTGCATTTGAATGGCATTGACTCTTCGAATTTCAAGTGCAAGGGCTTCCTGAAGTTCTGCATCATGTTTAATTGATTCAGTCTCTTTAATGAAAAGAATAATCGTAAGAAGCAGAGCTGCAAGAGCAAACAGGACAAGAATGCTCATCATAATCTGAAGCCATTTGGACGATTTTTTGACAGCTTTAATGGAAGGTTCAGAAGTCGTAGGAATATTGGGATCAGAACTAATGATTGCTTGAACAGATGGACTTGTCATGGCTTAATATTGTGCAGAAGTTAACGGACAAAAGCCTCAAACTGGATTCCAGTTTATTATTTTCATAAGTATAGGTCTACGCAGAAATAACAAGTTTTTGATTTTGTTGTTACTACTCAACCAAGGTAAATCTATATTCAGCACAAATTCAGGCACAGCCTAGGTTTTTACCGGAATGGGAAAGGGGCCCCCTACACGCGCTTAACGAAAATATGGCTTAAGCTACAATATTGGCATCGCAGCTTAAACATTGTGGATTCTTAAGGGCTCAGCCCTTAAGCGGGGGGCCGAAAAGCTGACCGTCCGTTGGACGGTTAGCTTTGCAGAGCCCAGTGAGCAAATGAAATGAACGAGTTGGAGAACCGACAGGCTCGGGAAACGAAGTTCATTTCATATTGCGAACTGAGGACACGGGGCAGAGC
>JAZRWV010000043.1:0-14285 GCA_045599925.1 Myxococcota bacterium | reverse complement strand
CGTATGCAAAAATGCATACTCCGATTCCAATTTGCTCTGCGTCATTGAGATGTCATCGCAGAACCACCCGAATTCGTTCGAAACGACATCACAGTCACAAAGTTCAATATGCCGACATTCACGCAGTGCTTTAATACCGTGCAATGAACAATGGTCAATGCTCAAATGAGAATCATACCAAAGCGCAGCGCGACATGTTTCGTTCATACTGCAGCCTTTAAGTGCCCCACCTGTCACGTGCCAGAGCGGATATCGAAGGTGAAAAATACAGTCGGAAACATTGATGTTCCTGCATTCCTTCAGCGCAGATTCACCATCTGCAGGCCCATCAAATGTACAGCGAAGAATTTCAGCATCCAAAACACCATAGAGTGCACGTTCTTCATCCAATGTCATATTAGCGTATTGTTTCATTTAAACTCTCCAACATATAGCCCACGAAACCACCTAGACTGACCTGTTAACAGTGAAAATGTTCATTCAAAAAGAAATTCGGACTCACAGTAGCTCTCATTCAAAGCACCAAATCCAGAAATTAAACACAAATACTTATAAGTCCAATCCCAGACAAACGAAAATCTTAAAATCAAATAATACCTGAGTCGCAGTTACTCCAAATCAGTTACAGCTGTAACCCAAATCAAACGAAACATTAACGATATAATTGACATGAAATACACCATTCGTTCCCCCCTGAGATTGAATTACCTCAGGAACCTCTGAACAAAACTCAATTTTAAGGCAGAATCTGATGAGAGCTGAGGGGCCGAGGATTTTCGCCATCCTGTGAATGGCGAAAACCGCAGAGCCCAGTGAGCAAATGAAATGTTACCTTAAATTCCTCCTCGCTATAATGGAGAGGAGGAACGTCACGAAGTGACAAGGAGGTGAGGCGGCTCGGGAAACGAAGCGAATTTCATATTGCGAACTGAGTCCCCGGGGCAGAGCCCCGGCTGAGCCTTGAACGACAATCTCAGCCTCGTGGTCATGTTTCATGCCACCTGCAGTAACTAGTCGTTTCAAGGCTTCGTTCGTGTTAGCTAATCACGAACTCAAACGCAACCATACAAGCTGTAACTAAGACATCAGCGGTTTCTCCAAACAGGATTTGACTTTCTTCGTCTATATATCGAAGTGTGTAATCATTAATCCATTGTTCAAGCGCATCATCATGCGAAAGCTCTGGATACTCATATTCGAGCAGTGCATTGCCAGGATTCGGAACAGTTTTTGGAAATAACATCCCGAACCCGCATATGATATCGCTATTATAACAAATTGAACAGGCACACCACGACGCACGAAGCTTCACAACTCCGGTTCTCTCATGCGCGGCCGTATCGGCTGCTGACCCGTTGTTTACAACGGAACAACAGCCGATAGACCGCGCCGCACGATGTAGCGTCGTGCCAAAGCACGACGCAAATCGGCGCCCACAAAAAATCTCATCACACTTTTGTTCGATACGTCTAATTTTGTTTGATATGTCTAACAAAAATTTTGACAGCAGAAATATTGTTTGTTAGATATGTCTAACAGATAGAGCCTCAAACAAAAGAGCTCCGATTATTGAACCCCATGAGTTGAAAAGGAAGACCCGATGAATTCGACAGACCTGCTTGATCTTTACAGTATGGATACTGGCATCAAAGCTTATGTTCGAGCCGTGAACGCGAGTGATGTCATTCGTCAGCGTCTTTTTGATATGGGCGTTCTTCCGAATTGTGAAGTCATCAAAGAAAGATGCGCGCCCGGCGGCGATCCCGTTTGGATTCGAATGGGATCGGTCCAAATTGCGCTTCGCAAAAACGAGGCTGAATCCGTGCTCGTCGAAATTGCATGCTAAAACAAGATTCAACAAAAACTGACAAATTCTGACGGAACTGTTTCATTTTTTAGTGATTTAATCTGAAGTTTGTTTCATAATTATTGCCCTGTTTTCCGGATGAGCCGGAAACTGAACAGATGACAATGAAAACGGCTTGATGCCGTCTTTTTTGAGGAACTGCGAATGAAAAAAACTGCTTATGCACTTGCAATATCAGCTTTAATGTTTTGTCCGCTTCAGGCTTATGCTGGTGACACTATTGAAGCCCTTGATGAAGGAACATTTGAAGTCGATCCAACATTTACGCTCGGAAACCTTCACGATGGAAAACCAAACGTCAGTACTGGAATTTCTGTAGGTTACGGTGTTCTTGAAAATTACACCATTTATGCGGGCGTTTCATATGGGTCGGAAGATGGGCTGGCAGGTGGAACGGTTGGTTTTAATATTGAATCTGTCTGGACTGCTGTCGATACAGATCATTTCGATATGGATTTTGTGGCCGATTTTGATTTCGACATCAGTGAAGGCTATTCGCTGACTCCGTCTTTCGAATTTAATTACGATTTGAGACCGGATCAGGAACTTTGGGGCATTTATGCCAGAGTCGGACTCCCGATTTATGGCATGTACGATGCGAATGAAATCATGCAGGGAAGCAGCAACTCCGATGCTGCAAAAGCTGATTTGAGCCTTGACCTGACTTTCGGAACCTATTTTTCTTTTGGCGAAATTTTCCAGCTCTTCATTGAAGGTGGTTTCGCTTACGAAAACCTTGCCGAGGCTCTCGGTGAACGAGAACTCGTCGATCCCTTTATTTCTCTTGGCTTTAATGCACAGGTTACTCCGAATTTCGAACTCGTTACGGAACTTCAATTCATGCTTCCTCCGGATCCGGATGATGATGAATATGAATTCTCCGGTGCCATTTCTATCGGTGGCGTCTTCGGAATTGGTGGCAAATCCGAAAAATAATCACGTTTTCAACGCGTCTGTATCTCGAAATGACCGTTCCGGCGCGTTGATGCTTTTACGCAAAAGAGGATAATTCATCGAATCTACGGTCATTTGGTGAATTATCCGCAATATAACTGTTTTTTTCGTATCCCTACGGATACGTGTGTCTGCTCGTATATCTCAATCAGGTAAAATCTCGGCAAAGGATGGAATATGAGACGTATTCAGGAAGATAATCCATTTACAATTGCACTTGCCGGCAATCCGAATTGCGGCAAAACGACGATTTTTAATGCTCTGACAGGCTCCAATCAGCATGTCGGGAACTATTCCGGGGTTACGGTCGAAAAAAAAGACGGTACGTTCAAGTACGAAGGTCATGAAGTTACGGTCATTGATCTTCCTGGAACCTATTCGCTCAACTATCATTCGCCGGAAGAGAGAATCGCTCAGGAAGAACTGTTAAGCGGCAAGGTTGATCTGCTCGTCGCCATCGTCGATTCTGGTGCTTTGTCGAGAAGTTTGCTGTTCATCGCGCAGCTCATGCAGCTTCATCTGCCGATGATTCTTTGCCTGAATATGTGGGATGAAGCCGAAAAAGCCGGTTTAATGCTCAATTTTGATGCCATGAAAGGTCTTTTGGGCATGCCGGTCATTCCAACCGTTGCGTCCCATGGACGCGGAATGGACGAACTCAAAGCAGCCATCTTCGACCACGACAACTGGACGGTTCCCGCTCACAGACTACGACTGGGGGATACCATTTCGGCAACTCTTAACCGCATCATCGAAAAACTTCCGAAAGAATACGAAAATCAAGACGAATGGGTTGCAACGAAACTTCTTCAGGGAGACGCCAAATACACGCAGGAAATTTCGCAGCTGCAGAACGGCCGGGAAATCATTGCCCTTGCAGACTCGGAACGCATCCATATCGAAGCCGATGCCAAAATGGATATTCAGCTGTACATCACAGAGCAATATTACGGCTTTGTCGATGGCATGCTCAAGGAGGTGACGATTCAGAAGCAACGCACGGATGCGCGAGCGATGAGCGACAAAATCGATAAGGTTCTCGTTCATCCGATTCTCGGACTTCCCTTCTTTTTCCTCATCGTTTTCATCCTTTTTGAACTGACGTTTACAGTCGGTCAGTATCCGATGGACTGGATTGAAGCCGGATTCCGGGCTCTCAGCAACGTTCTCAATGCCAACATGAACGATGGTTATCTTCGCAGTCTGCTCGTCGACGGCATCATCGGCGGCGTTGGCGGAGTGATCGTCTTTTTGCCCAATATTCTTATCCTTTTCCTTGGTCTGTCGTTTCTCGAAGACTCGGGGTATATGGCCCGAAGTGCATTTTTAATGGACAAACTGATGCACAAAGTCGGCCTTCACGGACGTTCCTTTATTCCGCTCATTACGGGATTTGGATGCTCGGTTCCGGGGCTGATGGCAACGAGAACCATTGCGGGTGAAAAAGAACGCCTGACAACGATGTACATCCTGCCGTTGATGAGCTGCGGTGCGCGAGTGCCGATTTGGCTGCTCCTCGTCCCCGTATTTTTTCCGCAGGGATGGCAGGCTCCGGTCATGATGGGAATTTACCTCGTCGGCATTGTCATTGCTCTCATTATCGCTAAAATCCTTAGAAAAACGGCATTCAAAGGACAGGAGGAGCCTTTTGTCATGGAACTTCCGCCGTATCGAATGCCGACGTTTCGTGCAACATTCACACACATGCTCGAGCGCGCCTGGCTTTATCTCAAAAAAGCCGGAACAATTATTCTTGCCGTTGCCATCGTGTTGTGGGCACTCGGCGTGTGGCATCCCGGCGACTATTCCGATGAGGCCGTGGATGCGAAAATCATGGTTTCTCTTCAGGATGATTACGGCAAAAAAATCAGTGAAATTTCGCAGGATTCATTCAATATTTTCATGGCAAAAGCCGAATCATCCGTGGCTGCTGTCGATGCTCAGAATAATGCTGCCGGTCAGAACATTCCACCGCGCGAACTGACGGAACTTGAAAAGCTTCAGGTCGAGCTTGTCAAAGCCCATAAAGCCCGACATGCCAGTGCTTCACTGGAGTATTCGGCTCTTGGATACGTCGGCAAAGCCATTGAACCAGTGCTTCGTCCGATGGGATTTGACTGGAAAATCGGAACCGCTATCCTTGGCGCCCTTGCTGCCAAAGAAGTTTTCGTGGCACAAATGGCAATCGTCTATAAACTCGAAAGCAATGAAGACAATACCGACGGTCTTTGTGACATTCTGCGCGAAACCTATCCAATGCATACCGGGCTGGCACTGATTCTGTGGCTGCTCATTTCAGCCCCATGCATGGCGACTTTTGCGGTAATGAAGCGCGAAAGCGGTTCGATAAAGCACGCAATTTTGCAGTTTGCCGGACTGACACTTGTTGCCTATGTTCTGGCGACTCTTGTCAATCTTGGCGGTATGCTCATCAGCTCAATCCTTGGATAAAAATGGGATTAAACGGCCTAAATCGAGAACATGCTTATGAATACAGATATTTTCATAGTTGGGATTATTGTTATCGCGGCGTTGATTTATATCGTTCTGTATTTTGTTCGAAAAACGCGCCGACTATCACAAAACATCGGTCCCTGCGGCCATTGCTGTGACGACTGTCCATTTGCCAAGTACAACCAGGGTGTCACATGTTGTCATTCAAAACCGGAACTTAAATAATTTTGGAGCCGCGCGCAGGCTGCGCGGCTCACTCGCCTATCTCGCGGCAAAGCCGCGAAATACGGCTCGTTTAACGCCGCTATTGCTTCGCAATACGCGGCGTTTTTATTCACCTTTTCTTCCCAGCTGACCGCATGCCGCAAGTTCATCATCCCCTCGGGCAAGTCTTATCGTCGTCGACAGCCCCTTGGAAAGAAGCCTTTCCTGGAATTCAACCATTTCTGCTTCAGAGGGCGATTCAAATCTGCATCCGGCAAAAGCATTAAAGCCAATGAGATTGACTTTGGCCGGAATGCCGTGAAGCCTTTTGACAAGCATATTGGCATCATGCGGACTGTGATTGAGTCCCTTGATGATAATGTATTCAAACGTAATACGCTGTCTCTGATCGAGTGGAAATGCCTTGAGAACGGCAAAGAGTTCGTCGAGTCCCCAAATCCTGTTGGCCGGCATAATCTGCGAGCGAAGCTCGTCCGTTGCCGCATGAAGGCTTATGGCAAGGTTGATGCCAAGGCCTTCGGCCGCAAGAGCCTTGAGTCCGGGAACATGGCCAACAGAGGAAAGCGTAATTTTCCGTCTCGAATAGTCAAAAGCTTCCGGAGCAAGTAAAATTTTAAGTGCCCGAATGACATTTTCGTAATTGTCGAGGGGTTCGCCCATGCCCATAAAGACGAGATTGGTGATGTGTCTTTCACCGGCAACTTTCTGGGCAACGAGCACTTGCTGAATGATTTCATCCGCTGTCAGGCTTCTGAAAAATCCGAGTGTCGCCGTGCGGCAGAATGCACAGTTGAATTTACATCCAACCTGCGAGGAAACGCAGAGTGTAAGCCTGTCTTCAGTCGGAATGAGTACCGATTCGACGACACTGTTATCGGCGAGTTTAAATGCAATTTTATTAGTGCCGTCCGAAGCAATATGCTGCTCAGGAATCGGAAGTGCCGGGAAATCAAAGCGTTCTGCGAGCTTTGCTCGCAATGCTTTGGAAATATTGGTCATCTCGTCCCATGATTCGACGCGTTCGATAAAGATCCAGCGCAGAATCTGGGCAACACGAAATTTTTTTTCTCCGAGTTCATCGACGAGAATGGATTCGAGTTCACTTGGAAGCGTCGTTCGTATGGATTGAAGTGACATGATTTATGCGGGGAAAAATCGGAAATGGCTTGCGTCATTCCCGATGGGTTGAATTTAAATGAGGTCGCATCCAGGGAAGAAGAAAGCAACTTCGACGGCTGCTGTTTCGGGAGCATCACTGCCGTGAACGGCATTGCAGGACATGGACTGAGCATATTTTTTGCGCAGTGTGCCTTCTTCGGCTTTTTCGGGATTCGTAGCCCCCATGAGTTTGCGATAGCGAGCAATGACATCATCAGCTTCGAGACACATCACGACGATTGGGCCTGAAATCATGAATTCGACGAGGTCATTATAAAAGGGTTTGTCTTTGTGAACGGCATAAAATGCAGCAGCCTGTGCGCGAGTCAGCTGGAGCTTTCTCATCGCAACGATCGAAAAATTGCTTTCGATTTCGGCAATGATTTTACCGGCATTTCCAGCACGAACGGCATCTGGTTTGACAATACTGAGTGTACGTTGTTTCATGTTCTTTCCTTATGTTATAGAAATACCCATGCGACTTATCCGCATTGGCGGAGTGGGGTTCTATTGGATTTCATAGGTTTGTCAACATGCTTGATGCAAAGAAAATTGCACATCTGACACAAGACACAGTTTATGCGCTTTCTTCCAATGATTGGCTGATGTCATGCTGGCATCTTGCAACCGATGGAATCGTTTCCGGCACCACATCTGTGCTTCGAACTGATAACGGTTACTGGCGAATCTCATGTGATTCTCTCAAAACGGCTTCTCTTCTGCACAACGAAGGTGAAATCATTCATCGCCTGCACCAGCTGCATGAATTGAGACCACTTCCGCCTGTTCGTAAAATAATCCCCATACCGCCGGCAAATCCCGGAACACTGATGGATATGCTCAAAACAGTTCCCTACCAACAAATGCCAGAGCATTTATGGCGATCATTTGCATGGCAGAATTCAGTCGATCCTATCACAGCAAACTCAACAGAAATCATAAGCTTTTGTAATGGTATTCTTCGTATAAAATGTCATTCTGAACATGCCTGGATTGTTTTACAGGAACCTCAGCCTGTTTTAAAAATGCTCAAATGGTTCGGAACTTTGAGAAAACTTCCAGAAATCACAGGCCTTGTTCCAAGTTTGGGCGAAATTCAGATAAAACCGTGTGAAACAGAATGCAGTCAAGAAATCTTAGATGATGCAGCCATTCCTGAAGATATTACCGATCCGGAAATGAGAAAACTGCTGACAAGAATTCAGAATGCCAGGTTAAAGATGAAAAAATGAAAGAAGAAAACGAAAAAAAAGAGACTGAATTATTGCAAAAACTTCCTGAGTTTGGGCACCAGCTGAAGATTTATTCATGTTCTGATGTAGAAGGATGGGTTGGAATATCCCCGAATGCAGGACAAAAACTGAGAAGTTTTTTGCTGATTTTTGTACAGGGACTTTTATTATCCGTCGGTGTGCTTGCCATCTTGTTTGGACCGGATTTTTTGCTTGATTACTCCCAGCGTGAGACTGATTTCGTCCAGTTTTTCTGGAAGTTTTTTGTTTTTGCGGTTTTGTTCGTAACCATCATTTCTGTTGTTGTCATGGTCATGCGCATGACTTCTATTTTTATCCATCCAGCAAAGAAAAATATCGTTTGTGCATCAAGACTGACCTCCAAAGCGGCTTCAGAATGCGTTCCAATTTCGACAATTGAAAAGCTGGATGTTGAACCGCCGTCTCAAATACTGAAACGAGCCAGAATTATTGCCCATATCAAGGAAGGGGATATCGTTCTCGCCGAAAGTTATGGCGATAATGAAGATTTGATCGCACTTCGGGACTGGCTTCTGGAATTAAAATCTTGATCTATGTATGCGAACTGAAATTTCACAAAAATAAAAGAAAATTTCCGATTAGGTCTTAATAATCTTTGTCGGCGTATTTTCTGGAATTTTCAGGAGTTTGGTCGGCTTTTCGGACGCTTTGACTTTGTGTTTCAGCGTGATGTAACGATATCCGCGTCCAAAATAGACGAGATGAAGAAGCATGATCAGAGGAATGCACACAAAACAAACAAGCGATAAACCGAGAAACAAATGATGATTAACGCCAGGCAGTGGATGGATGATGAGATCCGAATAAGCCCACCCCACAAGAGCCATCAGAATAAAAATGCCAAGTGTTTGAAGAATGGTCATAAACGTTCGCTTGGCACGATATGACGAATGATAAATGATGATTTGCACGACCAGCATGACAGCAACGATAAAATGTGCGAACAGAAAGTTTTTTGCCATGGCTGTAAAGTGAATAAAACCAGTCGCAAAGCCGAGTGTGCAAAAGAAAATTTCAAACAGTGTAAAGGTTGAAAGCGGAAGCCGTCCCGGAACACAAACACGATCCCCTTGAAATTCAACGCCTTTTTGTCGCGCAATTTCCACAGAAAGCAGAGTTTTCTGAACTTTTTGAATCTGCTGTGAACGCCTGCTTTCCGCAACATCTTCCTTTTCATCTTCCACACTATCGAGCAGAAGTTCCACGGCTGTGGGATCACTTAAATCATAGTTTTCGATATCAGCATCAGACATCGTTGTGACGCCGTTCTTTGTTTCCTCTGCATCGCAAGAGGCTTCGTTCAAAAGAGAGTCTGAAGCAGCATCCAACTCTTTCAACGAAGATGTTCCCGGTGATTTGGAAAAAATGGATTTAAGCCTGTCTAAAGTTTTTGACATATCGAATCGTGCATTTGAGAAAGACGCCATACAGCATCGGCCATGCTATACACCAGCCAACGATACTTTGAAAACATTACTGTTTATCAAAAACGGTAAAACAGGCTATAAGGCGTTGCCCGATGATGGGATTGAAGGTGGTAACAGGTTAAAAGATGAGCTCACAAAAACCGCGCAATGGTTTGATACTACATGCAATCATATTGGCTGTGACAGGCGTGTTCTGTCTGGCTTGTTTGATTTTGAGCATGCAGATGCCGCGCCTGATGTTTGAAACAAATGTGCAGGCAACACCGGGCGGAAGTGCATTGATCGTAAAACGCGTTTATTCCCAAACAGATGACATCCAGCCAGGTGATGTTATCGAAGCGATTTCGGGTAAACCGGTACAGACAAAAGCCGCTTTTTATCACCAGCTTCTTCACGAGAAAGATACAGCAGAACTAACGATTCGTCGCACAAACAATCGCTTTCAAAGACCTGTTTCGGCATCAGAATTTGAGCATGGTGCATTGCCTGCCGGTTTGAGAGCCTCCGATAAACCCATTCTCATTGCAGGTGAAGACGGAACATATTCCCAACTGGATGGCGTCGATTTTGACACGCTTCGCAGCATGCTGAAATCTCGTTCAGGGGCTGTATCTGTCGTTTTTAAACGTCAGGAAAATGTCCAGGAAGAAATCATCAATACAACGGTTGAGCTGCGAGGGGCTGCTGATCGAACATTCGGAGCCGCACTTGCCTTTTTACTCCTCGGCTTAATGGGATGTATTACATGGCAGAATGTCAAAAACCCGAGGAATCGCAAGGCTCCATGGGCAAATCTTTCGATTGGACTTGGCGTCATTGGCTGTATGACACTTGGTTTATGGTCCATACTTCAGAGCATGCCCATTCTGCTCATGCTGGGCATCATTAGCCTCACCCTTTATAAAGCCGTTGACCTCGACTATCACATCGTTGGTTTTGGCAGCAAACGTCCGGAAACCTGGATTCGAATTGCTTTATTCGCTGGTCCGGCCGCAACCCTCATCATCCCCATCTGGATTTGTTTGGGGGAGATGCCGGTTTTATGGGGTGGCATCGTCAGTTCTGAAGTCGAACTCAAACCCGATACATTTGCTTATCTTCCAATGATTTGGGCCGTCATTTATACCTTTGTCGATGGCGGCATTCACTTTGTTCGCCACAGACGACATACCAATGCTTCATTTCTGCCATACGAAATCGGTATCGTTTTAGCCTGCCTCCTCTCAACTTTCGTCTTTGTCCTCCTCAACAGGGATATGATGGGTGCTCAGTGGTTCCTCATCGCAGTTATCCTGGTCCAATGCATTAGTGATGCATTGCCGCATCTCATCAGCTCACAGCCATCTGAAAACATTCGTCTCGACAACCCGATGTTCAGCCTCACCCCTGTCCGCAATATATTGCTTCGTGCAGGTGAAATCATTGGCAGTAACTGGCTTATTCAACTCGTCATAGATCGCCCGGCACCACGTCATGTCGTTGCTTTAGTCACGTCTGATGATGAAATGGCTCTCAGTGGCATCGAAATGAATGTTCTTTCGACACCGTGGCGCGACTTTCTCGAGGTTTTCCGCGTTGAAGGCGGTTGCATTACTGGCGAAAGTCACGATCATGACAGCAGAGATCCCGTGTTGGGAATTGCCGATCGTCTCGGCATTGTCATTGCCCTTCCAATTGCAGATGGTATCGCCGGAACTCTGACAAGCCTGACTTTTCTCGTTAGCACTCCTGGAGAACCAGTTCCCGGTACTACGCCATCCATTTCTTTATCCGCAAAACAGCGGGATGAATTGTCTGAACTCATGGAAGAACTGGCTGTTCTCGGGCCAGCACTCGTTTATCAGTCCGCAGAAATGAGTCTCGATTACGTCGGCGATGATCTCGATGAAGTCATGCGAAAAGTGCATGAAACCGCTTCTTTTGCAAGAGCAATTCGCAATCAGACCGAACCTCTTAATGCACAAGAGCTGCCTCATGGTTTGATCGATGAAGAAGAAATTGAGGAAAATACCGCCGATAATGAACCCATTGTCGTGCAGAATCCGGAAGTTGGCGTCGATGAATACGACACCAAAGTCTACGAAGAAGAAGTTCTTTTCCTGCGAAGCCAGGTTCAGGCACTCTATAGCCAACAACTGCGCGAGTTTGCATTGGCTGAAATCGAATTCACGGAAGCTCAGAAATCTGTTCTCAATGACCTGAAATCCATCGACCCGCCAATTCTATTTGTCGGTGAACCCGGAACAGGCAAAAGACTTATTGCGCTTGCAGCGCATGAAGCCCGGTCAAATGGCGCATTCCTTACTATTGATGCGGCTGAAATTCCGGAATCCATCTTTGCTCTCGATGTGTTTGGAGACGGCGATAACCCCGGTTTGATTAAAGATGCAGCCGGCGGAAGCTTGTTCATTCAGAATGTCGACAGACTTTCCAACTCTCTTCTTGGTGAAGTGCTCGAAGCCATTCAGAAAATTCCGGCTCACGATAGCATTGGTCTTTATATGGCCGTCAATGTTGGTGCGGAAACGTTCTCGATTTCTCAATATCGACTCGATCCCATGCGCCTGCCCAAATATCTTCGCGAACTGGCTTCGCGATGTGATGCCGAAGTCATTGTACTTGAACCACTCCGCGTTCAGGATGATCTCGATATCGTCGCAGAATTCTTCCGTCAGAAACAGGCTTTGCGGACAAACCGTGCCGTCGAATCCTTCTCTTCTGAAGCTCTGCTCGCCCTTAAATCCTATCGATGGCCCGGAAACTTCAATGAAATGCGCTCTGTCATCGAACGCGCTGTCATGCGATGCGAATCCTCCATCATCTCCGTTTCCGATCTCGGTCGCGATTTCGAAGACCTCGCCGATGCATCTACCAAAGATATCGCCATTTCCGGTACTGATGTCTTTCGCGAACAGGCACAGATGCTTCAGGCCCTCAGCGAATCACAGCAGGCTCAGATCGAAAGACTCAGCGAGCGCATTGTTCAGCTCGAAAACCAGAATCGTTCTGTGAATGGATCTTCTGAAATGGATGATGCTTTCTTCGAAGGGTCTTTTGTCGATATCGAAAAACGACTCCTCGACAGACTCCTCGACAAATATCAGCGAGATCCCGAAAAAGCTGCAGAAGCTCTCGATCTCAATCGCACTCGTTTCTTTAATAAATTGAGTAAATATCAACTCATCAAATGGGATAATGATTAGGCAGAACCTTTCTGCTCGTCAATTCTGTCCTTTTGGACGCTTACTCTTTCTTTTTAAGGAGAAAAAAATGGCTAAAATCGAACGTGAATTTAAACACTCCTTTGGTTTGGAAGGCGGTAAAAAAATCGTGAATGCACTCGCCGAAAAACTTCAGGCAAATTTCGGTTCCTTCATTTCCAATGTCGAATGGAATGCCGATAAAACGGCTGCAGACGTCAAGGGCAAAGGCTTTGATGGAAATTTCGTCGTCTCTGAAGACAGCGTCAAAATGGTGATGAATCTCGGCCTCCTGACTTCAGCATTTAAGGGCAAAATTGAAAGCGAAATCGACAAACACACGACTCCCGAAGAAATCGATAAATTTGCCAAAAGCATCAATTCGTAATTGATTTTTTCGTTTGTTCGGCTGCTATTGCGATGCAATACGCAGCCTATGGGTGCCTGCTATTGCGATGCAATACGCAGGCACTCTTTTTTGATGTGTTGTAAACCTCTTCCAAATCGACAGGTCTGAGTTCATTTTTAAAGATGCTGTATTTGAACAGTGTGGATGTCTTGGAAAAGGCAAAAGCGGCATCTCAGTACACAGCAGTTCTTTTGTCATGCCCGTTAGAACGTGCGCACGCCGAGCGCACTCAAAAAGCGGCGCGTATTTGCTTTGCAAATAGCGCCGTGGGGGGAGGCGCGTATTTGCCTGCAAATAGCGCCGTGGGGGCTCTGCCCCCTCACTCAAAAAAACAATTCACTAAGCCATGAGACGAATCACGCATACACCGCAGAACATCGCAAGCAGGCACAAAATTTGAGGTAACGACACGGGTTTTCGCTGCGACTGCAAAATCCCTGTCTGATCGACGATAAGACCGGCAGTCATGAGGCCCAATAATCCGACGACAACTGCAGTTCCTGTGCCGATTTGCGGACTGATATAGGCATTGCCGATTACATAAAATGCACCTAAAAAGCCGCCAAACCACATCCACCAGGGATTTTTTCGTTCATCAGGCCGCAGCAACTGGAGTTTCGGGCGCTGAATGCAAAAGATGATGAAAAGTGACAAAGTGCCGACAATAAAAGACACAAGAGCCGCATGAATTGACGAATTCAGAACGACTCCAAGCCTACCGTTTATCGCGATTTGCAAGGCACTGCAGGCTCCGGTAAAAATGCCAAGAATGCGCCATCCCCAGAGGTTATGTCCCCCCTGAGACTTCGTTTTTTGAGCATTTCGATGCGAATAATAAACCACTCCGGAAACACCGCCCAGAACCAGCGCTGTTCCGATGGCTTTAATCAGGCCGATAGGGGCAATCGGAGCTCCGAAAAAGCCGAATTCATCGATCAAAAGTCCCGCCAGAATCTGCCCAAGCACCGGAAAAATAACAGTCTGAACAGCCCCAAGCTTGGGAAAAAGAAGAATATTGCCTGTCAGAAATGTAAAGCCGAAAACACCGCCAAGCCATATCCAGACAGGCTGCGCCTCGATAAATTCCATCGGCAATATCAGGTTTTCGGTCGTAAAAAATGCCATTATGCCGATGAAAACCAATGAAACACAAAACGAAATCAGCGATGTTAAAAAGGGTGAACCCACACTTTTTCTCAAACGACCATTGATACTCGTCTGAAAAGAGAGGCCCATGCCTATGGCAAAACCAATAAAAAGAAGCAGAAATGTCATTGAAACTATTACACCAGTTCGAAATATTGTTGCTATTCACCC